>JAEYVS010000108.1 GCA_023429265.1 Bacteroidota bacterium
AAGTATTATGAAATTGGTGCCGGAAAGGTCTTGACAGGATTAATAAAGAAAATTGATCCTGATGCTGAATTACATAATATTTCCAGCTGGGAAGATATAAAGAGTTTGTAAAGTTCATTAAGTAAATAAAGTATGGATTCACGCTTTCGCGGGAATGACAAATTTAAAAATTATTATGGCAGATTTTAATGAGAAAGTAGTTATAGTAACAGGCGGTTCGAGAGGTATCGGTAAATCGATTGCAGAGCTTTTTAATGAAGCCGGCGCAAAAGTGATAGTCACGTATAAAAATAAGATCGACGAAGAATATTTTAACGGAAAAGGGATACAACATTCGCAGTGCGATGTAGCTGACCTGAAAGCGGTAACCGAATTCATTGAGGGAGTAGTAAAGGAGCACGGGCAGGTAGATGTACTGGTGAATAATGCCGGGATAACAAAAGATGGGCTGCTGATGAGAATGAGCGAGGAAGACTGGGATATTGTAATAGATACTAATCTGAAAGGTGTCTTTAACCTTACCAAAGCTGTGTCACGTCACATGATGTCAAAAAGATACGGCAAGATAGTAAATCTTACATCAGTAGTGGGTATTATAGGAAATGCAGGACAATCAAACTACTGCGCATCCAAGGCAGGGGTAATAGGCTTTACAAAGGCAACTGCTAAGGAATTTGCTTCAAGGAATATTAATATTAATGCTGTCGCGCCGGGATTTATAGAAACTGAAATGACTCAGGAGCTCTCCGATGAAGTAAAGCAGAATTATCTAAACTCCATTCCAATGAAAAGGATGGCAAAAGCTGAAGAAGTTGCAAAACTGGTGAAATTCCTTGCATCAGATGACGCAGGTTACATTACAGGGCAGGTGATCCAGGTGGATGGCGGACTGGCTATGTAAATCTTCAATTATAAGTGTTTCCCGAAGGGATGCCTTCGGCACAATGTTCAATTGTAAAAAAAATTAATCATAGATGAAAAACATATTAATCCTTATTCCAATTTTATTTGTCATAATATTAGCATACGGGTGTGAGAGCAAGCCAAAGGACAGGCTTGTGAATAAGGTATTCGTGAGTGAGCAGGACGGACAAAAGCAAATAGTGGGATTTTATGAAGATAAGGTGATTTTTAAATGGGATGATACTCTCGGTGTGGAATATCACGAATCCGAGTATAACGTAAATCCTGTTAATGATTCGACGCTAAATATCGAAGTGAAGGATAAAAATCCTTATATGACGAACAATACCTGGCAAATTATAATGGGCGATGACGGTATCAGTTTTCATACAGCAGATTCAAAGAAAAGATACGTGCTTTCCACAATGCAGTAAGTTTTATTTTGATTTCAACTACCAAAACGCTGAGCTATGAAAAATCCACATACGCACAGAATTTTTATAATAGCCACCTTATTTTTTATAATTTCTTCCGCTTCCCTATCCTGCAACCTAGACGACTTTGCAACGCATAATCTTGATCCGGACTACACATTAGTATATTCCAGCAGTTCTACGTATAATGTTCAGTGTGGTAGTAATTCTACCGCAGCGGGCAGTCTTGACCACATTGATCTTAGAAATTCAGACTCCGTAAATATTAGATTTAAATACAGTTTGACTAATAATTTGGTCAGCCATTTTGTAATTTACTACAATGAAGGATTTACGGAAAGAATACTTGCTGATTTCAGATATGGATCACCCTCAGGGACATCCATTCAGAATGTTTATATTAGAAATGTAAATCTTAATCAGATTTTTAACTACAGGATATCGATAATATCAAACGAAAATACCTGTGAATTTAAAGTTTCCGACCTTAGAATCTACAAAAAGTTAAATAATTGAGTATCAAACAACGCAAAGAAGAATTTAAAACCGACTCGGGAATCGAGATCCCGGCTTTTTTAAATCAACCAGTGGAATTACCCGATCCGGGTCAGTATCCATATACCCGTGGGATTCACGAAAGTATGTACAGGTCCAGGCTGTGGACGATGAGACAGTATGCGGGGTTTGGGACAGCGGAGGAATCCAATCAAAGATACAAATATCTTGTAAGCCGCGGCTCTACCGGGCTGTCTGTAGCATTTGATCTCCCTACACAGATAGGTTATAACAGCGACGACGCAATGAGCGAAGGTGAGGTGGGTAAGGTAGGTGTAGCAATAGACTCTCTCGAGGATATGGAGACCTTGTTTGATGGGATTGAGCTACAGAATGTTACAACATCGATGACAATCAATGCTACGGCTTCCCTGCTGCTATTAATGTATGTTGCCATAGCTAAAAAACAGGGCGCAGACCTATCGAAGATCTCCGGGACAATACAAAACGACATTTTAAAGGAATATATAGCCAGGGGGACATATATTTACCCTCCGAAGCATTCTTTAAGGCTTATTACGGATGTATTCTCGTGGTGCGGTGAAAATGTGCCAATGTGGAATACAATATCCATCAGCGGGTATCATATCCGTGAAGCAGGTTCCAGCGCGGTACAGGAGGTGGCTTTCACGCTCTCAAACGGTATAGAATATGTGAATGCCGCGATAAAAGCAGGTATGGATGTAGATAAATTTGCTGGAAGGCTGTCCTTTTTCTTTAATTCCCATAATAATTTCCTGGAGGAGATAGCTAAATTCAGGGCAGCGCGCAGGATATGGGCAAAGATAATGAAGGATAAATTCGGAGCAAAAAATGAGAATAGTTTAAAGCTGAGATTTCACGCACAGACGGGAGGCTCTACACTGACGAATTCACAGATAGAGAATAATGTGGTCAGGGTGACAGTTCAGGCTCTGGCAGCTGTACTGGGAGGCGCACAGTCGTTACACACTAACGGTAAAGATGAAGCACTTTCCCTGCCTACAGAGGAGGCTGTACAGACCGCTCTCAGGACACAGCAGATACTGGCTTACGAAAGCGGAGTGGCTGATACTGCCGATCCGATGGGAGGGTCATACTTTATAGAATATATGACAGACCAGATCGAGGAAAAAGCGTGGGAATACATTAATAAGATAGAAGATATGGGCGGCGCGCTGAAGGCGATCGAAGTTAATTTCCAGAAATCGGAAATAGAGAATAATGCGTATGAGTTTCAACAGAAAGTGGAGGATGGAAGCGAGATAATAGTCGGGGTGAATAAATTCACATCCGATGTGGAAGAAAACATAGATATTTTAAGCATAGATGAAAGCGCGAGAACAAAACAGACAGAAAAGCTAAGACAACTGCGTGACAGGCGTGATAATGAGAAGGTTGAAGCAGCATTAATGAAAATTAAAGAAATTGCGCAGACTGATGAGAATTTACTCCCCCATCTGCTTAGCGCAATTGAATCATACGCTACTATCGGTGAGATATCAAATACATTGAGAAGCGTTTGGGGTGAATACAAATGAGTCCAAAGTTTAAAGTTTAAAGTTGAAAGATACAAAAAGGCAAATAGTGTGGGTTACCGGAGCAAATGTAGGCATTGGAAGAGCTATAGCTGAAGTATTCGCCAAAGCCGGCCATCTGGTCATATGTTCAGCCCGCAGGAAAGCTAAACTGGAATCTGTGGCTGCTAATATCCGGAAAAACGGCGGTAATGCTGAGGCGATTGTCTGTGACATAGCTAAAGAGTCAGATGTTAAGCGGACTGTAAAAAAAATCCTTAAAGATCACGGGAGGATAGATGCTCTTATCAATAATGCCGGGGTGACAGAATTTAAGTCATTCGCCGATTCAACCGTAAAAGATTTTGACAATATTATGAGTGTTAACCTGCGGGGGTCCTATATGTGTATAAAGGAGGTTTTACCCGGGATGCTAAAAAGAAAAGACGGACAGATTATAAATATACTTTCAGTAGCGGCGATAACTACATTTGAAAACAGTTCACTCTACGCTGCATCTAAAGCAGGACTCAAAGCAATGTCAGAAGGCTTAAGAAAAGAAGTGAGAGGAAATAACATAAAGGTTATAAATATAATGCCCGGAGCAACGGTAACTGATATGTGGGATAAAGACTTCTTAAAGGATAACTTTAAAAGGATGATGACTTCGGAGGACATTGGATGGCTCACGTTAGATGTCTTCAATCAACCGAAAGCTTTAGTGACTGAAGACATCGTAGTGAGACCAATTAAAGGAGACGTATGACTAACAAAACTCTATTATTAAAGATCTGATCTGTAATTTTTGTTCGATTTTTTTCTTTACCTGCCATATTTCATAATATCAAAGATACTTAATCAACGAGACCTGTCTTAAAAACTATATCCTTACCTGAAATGTAGAAATTTCATTTGGTGAAGTCATCACTAAAAGGAGATATAATTTATAATAAATTATTTTAAAAGTCTACAGAAGAAATGACTGCTTGACGATTTTTATAATTAATTAACATCCTCGATGTATGATTTTATAAATTAAATAATTAATTATTATTGTTTTAAAGCCATTACATAGAAAGTAACTTTAAGTGGTGTAAAAATTTTTGGATGATTTAAGATTCACAATATTCAACTGATTTTACAATTATTAAGGATAAATTATTGATTTATAGCCTTTAGTTATTTCCTCTGCATATATCCCCGCGATGGCGTAGCTGACTGAATGGAAACAAATGCTTTGTGGTCGATATGATCGATTAGCTTCATCAATTCCTTCTGTCTCCGTCTTAGTGTGAGCACCATAAGTATTGATACATTTCCTGTAGTCCCCTCTCCCGGAAGCTTTGTAATGCCGAAATTCTTTTTCCTGAGGAGTTCAGCTATCTCTCCCGCTTTTGTGAGTGACACTATGTATGCCTGTACAAACCCTATCCCTATTTTTCTCTCAATCACTATACCCAGCATATTACCTATGGCAAAGCCTGTAGCATATCCCAGGATATTCCAGGGGTCGTTTAAATGCTGTACGACATAACTGATTGCAATAACCCAAACTGTTGATTCCACAAACCCTATTGCTCCTGCAGGCCATATTCTTCCCTGCATTATCATTAGTGTCCTGATGGTAGCCAATGAAACATCAATTATCCTTAAGAACATCAGCAATAAAGCACCAAAAAGTATCTCGGGCATTTTTTTCTTATTTTTTCGTGTTTAAATTAATTCATTCATATATTGAAGATAAGCACTATTTATGTTAACTTTCAATAGAGGGGGAAGGTTTTTAAAAATTCATGAATAAAAACCTTCAAAAGTTATGTCACTGATCAAATGTCCATCCTGCACTGCTGAGATATCGTACAACTATGATATCTGTCCAAATTGCGGCTCTAAAGTATATGATTTTGAATCTTATCAGGAGTCAGAGGAAAGGTATGACCACCACTACAAAGACTACGTTTCCACGACCAAAAAAACCAAATGGTATCACGCAACAATTTTATTCCTGGCAATTTTGATAATGGTGCTCGGAATAATGTGGGGTATCGAAGATGTAATGGAAACCCG
>JAEYVS010000056.1 GCA_023429265.1 Bacteroidota bacterium
GTAAATGAGCAGAGCGGGATGTAGGTATTAACTGTATTCCCAGGTCGTGGCTTGGGAATGAGTATTTTGTCTGTAAAATTAGGTATGTTTTGACATTTAATTTTGAATAAAGATTTACTAAATTAACAGGTAATTAAATTACTAACGCCAAATATATAATGCCAATGACAAATAGAGAAAATTTCACTACTGAAATTACCGGTGTAATAGAGAAGAAAAGTCTATTACAGCATCCTTTTTACAAGAAATGGAACGAAGGAACGCTTACTCAGGATGAACTGAAAGAGTACGCAAAGCAGTACTATCATTTTGTAAAGCATTTCCCAAGATTCGTCAGCTGTGTCCACTCGAACTGCGATGACAGAGCTACAAGAGATATGCTGATGCAGAACCTTGCTGATGAAGAAGGTTACAAGACCGGTATCAGTAACCATCCTGATCTATGGATGAACTTCGCAAAGAGCCTTGGTCTGACCGAGGAAGAAGTAAGAAATTCTACTCCATTAAGAGAGACTGAATATTTAGTAGATGGAATGTATGAGCTTACAAGGTCACCTGAGATAGAATTAGGACTTGCTGCATTGTATGCTTATGAGTCACAGGTACCTGAAATCTCAAAGACTAAAGTCGAAGGCTTGAAGAAATTCTACGGTATCGACAGCTATGAGGCGGTAGAGTATTTTAAAGTTCACGAAGAAGCAGACGTATATCACTCACAGGATGAACTGAACGCGATAATGGACAGATGTGAAACTAAGGAAGACGAAAACAGGGTACTGACAACTGCCGATGAAGCAGCTTCACTGCAATGGACTTTCTTAGACGGAATATATGAGAACTACTGTCAAAATTAAATAATTCGTTAGATTTTTATAAAGGGGTTTATATCCTTGTTTTAGGATTGAACCCCTTTTATTTTATATAAAAACAGAAAATATGACAACGAAGGAAATACTGGAAAAGTATAAAAAAGTAGCAGTAATTGGTTACTCCGATAAAGGCAACAGACCGAGCGGAAGAATCGCGAAGTATATGGCAGACAATGGGTATACTGTGTATGGAGTAAACCCGAGGCTGGAAGGAGAATGTCCTGAAGGAATTCAGTGCTATGAATCGATAAAGGACATACCGGACGAAGTAGAGATCGTGGATGTATTCAGGAGGTCGGATGCTGTGGAAGGCTTGATGAAAGAGGTACTGGAGCTGCCATATAAACCAAAGGTATTCTGGACGCAGATTGGTGTGTTTAGCGATGAAGCGAGAAAGCTGGCAGAGGAGAACGGCATCGAGTATATTGAGAATAAATGCATTTACGTGGAGCACGCCAATAATTTATAAATAAACTCAGATAGTTGAAACATCAAAGAGACATAAAAAAAGTTTTATTCCAGATCGCGGCATTCGTCATACCACTGATAGTGTACATAATGACTCTTGCGCCGACAGTGTCGTTCATCGATTCTGGTGAGCTGGCGACGGTATGCATTAAACTGGGTGTGGCGCATCCGACAGGATACCCTTTATTTACTATACTTGGAAATTTATTCTCTCATATTCCGATCGGGGAGCCGATATACAGGCTGAACCTGATGTGCGCTGTGATATCAGCGGCTACTGTATTTTTATTTTTTAACCTGCTGGTATTTTTATTCAGAGAGTTCAGATTACCGGGGAATGGAGTGAAAGAAACGGTGACTGTGAAAAAGGTTAAGGGGAAAGTTCAGAAGACCGTAACAAAAGCTAAAGTGCTTCAGAAATTAGGTGATGGACCGGTATACATTATCTCATTAACTGCATCACTCCTTCTTGGGTTTTCTTTGACATTCTGGCAGTCGGCTACTTCGATAGAGGTATACGCACTCCATAGTTTTTTCCTGGTAGCAATAATTTACTTGTTTCTGAAAGCCTGCAACTCACTTAACAAAACCCACGAGACATTCTGGCAGAGCGAAAAGTACTGGCTGGGTTTTGCGTTTGTACTGGGATTGAGTTTTACGAATCATTTATCGACGCTGTTTTTAGGTATAGGTACACTGTATCTCTATTTTGCGCTTCAGGGATTTAATAAAGAGTCATTTAAAAGAATCGGGATTATGGCGATCCCGTTCACAATAGGACTAAGTGTATATTCTTATTTACTGATAAGGGCAGATAATCCTATTCTCAGCTGGGGTAATCCACATAACCTTGAGAACCTGTTTAATCACGTGCGGGGAAGACAATTCAGCGTATGGATGTTTTCATCGTTTGATAACGCGGAGAAGCAGTTCGGGCATTTCATCAGTAATCTTCCGGAGGAGTTCTTTGCAGTTTCATTGATTCTCATAATCCCTGGATTGATAGCTTTATATAATGTCAGCAAGAAGTTCTTCATCTATACTTTGCTGCTATTTGGATTTACCGTCATATACGCGATCAATTATGACATATATGACATTAACTCTTACTTCCTATTAGCGTTTGTTATAACAGCAATATGGATAGCCTTCGGGTTGTATTATGTCATACAGAAATTGAAGGATAATTCGACGGTATACGCTGGGATATCGCTGGTACTGGTAGCAATAACGTTATACTTTAATTATCCGAAAGCAGACCAGAGTGAGAATTATTTTGTTGAAGAGTACACGATGAATGTGTTTAATTCCGCGCCTCCTAATTCCATTATTATTTCAGTTCAATGGGATTTCTGGGTTTCCGCTTCGATGTACTATCAATTCGTGAAGGGAATACGTCCGGACATTGCTGTTCTCGATAAGGAGCTTTTTAGAAAAAGCTGGTATTTAACATATGTTAAAAAGCACTATCCGGATATTTACGAGGGGTGTAAGACGCAATTTGATCTATATGAGCCTGAAGTGATAAAATTCGAGTCGAACCCGGGAAGATACACCAGTCCGAAAACACAGCAGGATCAGCAGGACCTTGCGTTGATACAGAGGTATTTTTTGGAGATGATGAACTGCATTGTGGAATCGAACATTGATAAAAGACCGGTTTTTGCAACTGTGGAGATCGAACAGGATCAAAATGAGAGATTAGTGCCGGATTATAACCGTATTCCGCAAGGAGTTTTATTGCGATATTCAAAAGATAAAGAGCCGGCAGATCACATAGAGCCGGAAATAACATACACAGTTACAGATAAGGATACTTACCATCATTCATTCATAATGAATATGTATTATAACGCATTAATGAACAGGGGAGGTTATTTGATGCGGGAAGGTAAATTATCTGAGGCAGAATCATATTTAAACAGGGCATTGACGGAATTTCCGAACAGGCCAGAGGGGCGGCAATTAATGAATACATTACAGCAAATGAAAACACAGCAAAACCCTTAGAATGTGCAAAAGCAGATTAAAATATTCGGTGCGATAATATTGTTTAATTTTTTAGGCGTAACTACATTATATTCCTTCCAGGTAGATGACAGCATTGAAGTAAAATCTTCCTCGGGGACAATTTATGTCGGAAGAATTGTATTAGCCGGTAATGAGACAACAAAAGATGAAGTTATTTTGAGGGAAATGCGAACCAAAGAAGGTAAACCTTTGAATGTGGAAGTTCTTGAAAGGGATCTTCAGAATATATATAATACCGGACTATTTACTAAAATCGACGTGACACCTGTTCCTCTTTCAAATGACAGTATAAACCTGATTATTACAGTAGAAGAATCCTTTTACCTGATCCCTGTGCCGCAGGGAGGAATTAAGGAAGGCGACCTGGATAAAATATGGGCAGGGCTTAAGGTGAGATGGCGAAATTTCAGAGGTATGAATGAAACACTGGGATTAAGCTTTGGAATATTTTATGAACCTTTTGTTAATGCTTCATATTCAAACCCCTGGATGGGATCGGATAAATACTTTTTATCGACCTCAATAGGATATGCACAAAGATACATTCACGATATTTATTATTTACCGCCAGGAACAATAGTAGATAAGGATACAGTACCAAAATATTCAAGTGAGTCATTTGATGTAAGCGGGACTTTCGGCAGGTATATTAATCCAAACTTATCTGTTTCAAGCACAGTAGGATACAGCCTATTTCACGCTGAAAAGTTTATTGAAGGGAGAACGTTAACTCCAGACGGACAGGACACGTATTTATCCGTAAGAGTAAGTTCAAACCTCGACACAAGAGATCTGTTTTCCTATCCATCCAACGGAGCTTTAGGCAGTTTAGAATTGACAAAATATGGATTTGGAAACCATATTAATTTCAACAGATTTTCCATAGATGCGAGGAAATACATTCCAATCATACCATTTGACGGATACACAATAATTTTTGCAAGCAGGGTGGTTAATTCCATTTCCTGGGGAGGGAATATTCCACCATATTTAAAAGAGCAATTTGGTTACGGGGAGACAATACGGGGATGGAGCGGAACTGTTTTCGAAGGTGACAGCAAATTAGGAGGATTTGCCGAATTTCGTTTCCCCATAATTAAACCTAATTACATAGAAGGAAAAGATATTCCTCTGATCAAGAAGATATCACTTTTAAAGAATCTAAGCTATAAGTACGGTTTGTACTTTACAACTTTTTATGATGTAGGCGGTGTGTGGGATAAAAAAGATAATTTCTTTAATACACAGTTCAGGAGCGGGTATGGCGTCGGTTTAAACGCAATACTTCCATTTAATTTTGTGGGTAGAATGGATCTGTGCTTTAGTAAGAGGGTGCGGGATGAGTATTATATAGAGTTAGATTTCGGGCTTTCAGCATCATTTTAAAACATGGAATATTATTACACACCAGGGTACAAGGTCAATCAAGAGAATAATACGCTCTTAATAGACGATGACTTTGAATACAGGCATCTCGTAAAAGTATTACGAAAAAGAGAAGGTGACAGGATAGACATTACAGATGGAGAAAGGAATGTATATCATTGTGAGATCATTCATATTGATAAATTCATCATCGAGTGTAATATTTTGAGCCGGGAGTATAATGTGTTTGAACCTGAGGTCAATCTTCATCTTTATATTGCGCCATTGAAGAACTCCGACAGATTTGAATTCGCGGTAGAAAAGGCCGTGGAACTGGGGGTCGTATCCATCACGCCGGTAATTACGAAAAATACCGTAAAAAAGATGTCCCAAAAGGAAACAAATTTACAAAGATTGCATAGAATAATTATATCTGCAATGGGGCAGTCACAAAGGTGTCTTTTACCTAAATTAGATAATATCATTACTTTCGGTGAATTACTTGATCGAGAAAGAGGCAACAAAAACCGTATAGTTATGTATGAATTTTCGGAAAAAGACTCTAAATTTGTGTATGATAATACTTCAAAAGATGTATATTTATTGATCGGACCCGAAGGCGGGTTTTCGAAAGAGGAAATAGAGAAGCTAAGAGAATCAGGATGGCAGGCGGCTTCACTTGGAGAGAGGAAGCTTAGAGCGGAAACGGCAGCAATCGTTTCAGTGTTTCAAATTTTAAACAGAAATTAAAAAATAAAAATGAAGATCAAAATTCTTTTACTTGCTTTATTCTCATTAGTACTATCTTCCAGCTCATACGCACAGTTTGACAAGCCAATGTTCCAGTTTGGCATA
This sequence comes from Bacteroidota bacterium, assembly GCA_023429265.1. GTDB lineage: Bacteria > Bacteroidota > Ignavibacteria > Tepidaquicellales > Tepidaquicellaceae > JAEYVS01. The sequence goes on from JAEYVS010000056.1 coordinate 5,589, forward strand.
GGTATAGCCGAACCAATGGATCAACTAAAGGGTGATGATTACATTATGTACTTGCCGAACGGATTGATGTACGTAGATACTAATTTTTTAGCTAAAAATTACGCAGCAAAGACCGGAATACATTTATTTGGTTCGGGAAAGATCAACTTTGATAAATATTCCATAACCAGGGGTACCGCGTTTATTGCGTTTAATTCCTTTAATACATTTCAGTCGTCCCGTAATGGTGTGACAGGCATAGTAATAGCGGGTGATACACTTCCAACATCGGCTTCATATAATTACAGCTTTACGAATTTTGCACTTGGGTTTGGATTTGAGGTAGCGCCATCCGCATTTACAGGTCTCATTAGCCCTTTCGCAGGAGTAAATTTATCGTTAAATTTCATGGGTGGAGAACTAACACGCACAGAAGGATATAATGATACTAACAGGGTTGCATTTAACGGATTTAGATTAGGTGTGAATTTTAATGGCGGTATAGAAGTAAAATTTAATAAAAACTGGGGAATTGTAGCCGGTATGAAATATGACCTCGGAAACCTGCTTCTTGCAAGTGGTGACAGGTCGGTATCCGGCAGAGTCGAATGGGGAAGGACAGGAATATCCCTGAATGATGAAGGTGGTGAATTTATTTCAAATCTCTCATCACCATTAGGCGGACAATTCGAACGCTATAAGAGTGAAGAAAAAAAGGTTAACTGGGGGACCGTATATTTGGGATTAAACTTTTACCCGAATATTGGGAAAACAAAATAATTGTTAACTTAACCCAATAATTATGGTACAAAAACCTTTAAGAATGAGCTTTCTTTTTTGTTCTTTGATTTTTCTTTTGTCAACATTGATTTACTCCGGATGTACGGAAAAATCTGATAAGGTAGGGGAAAACTCCTATGATAAGTCAGGTGAAACGACCGGTACTCCAGAGCTTTCAGTTAAAGGCAAAGAAATGTTTTACGCGTTATCTACAGAGACAGGATTGGCTTGCGCTGACTGTCACAGCGACGGAACGAATGACGCTAACAGCCTGACTAAATTCTTTTCGCCTGTGAATGGAGTACCTAAAAGGACTTCGACATATCACGGTATGATAAAAGGTGAAGAGGTTCAGAATACTGCAGGTGGTTCAACTCTTTGCTGGCAGAGATACCTCGGGTATCAGGATGAAATGACCCCGGAGCAGATAAATTCTCTAAATGCATATTTTGAATCGATTGCTACAGCCAATGATCCAACTGAGATAGTTTACGAAACACTTGCTCTTCCTGAAAGGGATAAAGATAAATTCAAGCAGGTTCGTGAAGAGATACTTGGGATGACGGGTGACGCAGTGAACGGAGAGAAGAAATTTAATGAAGCGTGCGCATTTTGTCACAGTACGGAAACCAGAGTTAAAGATGTTCCCAATCTTCAAGAGTATGAAGGAGATGGCAGGGGAGTGGTTTATAATACAATTCTTGGTGAAGAGTATATGCCATTTTATCATAAGGATAAACTGTCTTACCAGGACATAGCTGATATATCGGAATTTGTAATGACTAAGGTAGTACAAAAATAGATTTCAGTTTGTGGGGAGAAGTAAACGAGAAAGAGGAAGTGTCGAAATATGACGCTTCCTCTTTTTTTTATTATACCAAACATCTATAATTTCTCTATAACCTTAATTATAAATTAACTTGAGATTTCACCATTATACAATCATTATCTTGCTTCGCCCGCTGCCGCGGTGGCCTTCTTTTTGCCGCTCCAAAAAGAAGCAAAAAGGAGCTTGCGCCTAATGAAAATCTAGCTAAATTTCACGTGTTCTGCTCTCGGAGAAAAAAACTCGCTCGAATTCCGCTTCGCGGAATAATACCTCGCTCAGACAGTTTTTCTCCGCCTCCCCGAATACACGGGGAGGACGTTTGAAGACGTGAAATTCTTAACGCTGATTTTCATAATGGCGCTTTTGAATCACTTTGTGATTCATGGATTTTGGGATAGGGGAGAAGTAAAACGAGAAAGAGGAAGTGTCGAATTATGACGCTTCCTCTTTTCTATAGTTAATTTTGTAATTATTACATCAACATTAAATACAACAGGATTGCGGCGATACCCAAAACCGCGATGGTTGTATAATCCTGGATAATACCCGTCTGGAGCTTTCTCCAATCAAATGAAAGCCGTGATATGTAACTTGCCACTCCATTTACAAAGCCATCAACAATCTTAATATCAAAGATTCCCCAGAGGAATTTATCTGAAGTTTTATAGATAGGCTGAACTATTGCTTTATCATA
>JAEYVS010000140.1 GCA_023429265.1 Bacteroidota bacterium
TGATCGAGCCTGAATGCATCCGGATTAGAGTTAATATTGGTGATCCCTGTGGGACCGCCAAAGGTACCGTTCATATTTATATTTTGAGCATAGATACCTCCAATATCCTGTCTTCCGTCCTTCCAGGACACGATAGACATTCCGCTTTGATTGACCATTCCGACAAGTCCGCCTTTACTGCTTGTTGAGTTTGCAGGAGTCACGACGCCTCCGGGCCAATGTAATGCTCCGCTCGGACCTGTTTTGAAGGCACGGATATTATTATTACCGCTCCCGATGCCACCATTGAAATAAACGAATATGTTAGTATCCTGGGATGCTGCTGTCATTGTTATGATCTCGTAAGTACCAAGCGGCTGAAAAACTTCTCCATCAATTGACCACTGAGCTACACCTGATCCATTAAACTTCTGGCCATAAACTCCCTGCGCGCTCTGCAGGCTATTCGTATGTTTCCAGAAAAGATATGTTTCGTTAGTAGAAGGTGAGTATGCAACTGTTGGAGCGAATTTATTCATCCCTGCGTCAGTCGAACCTTCGGCTCCATTGACAGGAAAGAGAGCATCACCATTAGAATTAAAATGCTGTACGTAAGCACTCTGCAGATTATCGCTATTCCTGTCATCCTGCCAGCTGTAAAAGGCTCCGTTATCTCCGTCGGAGTATATGGACGGAGTGAAAAACCCGTTTACATTTCCAAGGTGATATACGGTATCCTGAGATGCATTCCAGACAGGTGAACCCGCTGATGAGAATTTCTGTGAAAATAATCTATAGTTTCCCGGGCTGATAAATGAACCGGTGTATTTGGACCATAGCATAATGATACTGCCATTATCAGATGGCACCAGTGAGGGATAGGTAAAGGTTTCTCCGGCCCCGCCAGCAAGCTTAATTGGACCTGAGCCCCATTGCTTAACTCCGGCGCTATTTAGTTTCTGCATCGCTACTTTTTGAGGACTTGAACCCCATATCCAGGCTATAACATAGCTGCCGTCGGATGTCTGCGTGACTTTTGGGTTAGGTTGATATACATTAGATGAATCTGAAAGAGTTATCCCGTTAGCACCCCAAAGGAATGTTCCGGCCGGACTAATCTTATATGCGAATGGATTAACATCACCATTGCGGGTATCGGTAAACACGATTATTGCGTTATTGCTATCATCGGTAATCATATCATAATTTACCAGAGAAGTGCTCTGGGTATTTGAGCTGATGAGCAGACCGTTCACGGCAAACTGTGGAACACCTCCTTCATCGTATTTCTGCAGATAAACATAGTACTGGGAGGCGCGCTGGTCAAACCATACAATATAACATCCGCCGTCGGAAGTTCTCGCGATCTTGGGAAGGGTTTGATCTCCGGATAGGTCAGAGACATTAGTATTCACCGAAGGGTCAGGCGACCACTGAGCATAAAGCGGTGAACATATAAAAAGTATAAGGAGTAAACTGTAAATTAATTTCATTTTTGGGAGATTAAATTGATCTTAATAAATAATAATATAAGAAAGGAAAAACTTTAATAAGGCATAAATTTGGATTAAAAACATAGACGTGACTACTTAAATTTTATCTTTCGCATAGCGAAGAAACACATTTTAAGGAGGAGCCAGCCGTCCCGGAAGCGGCTGATATTTGTGTCTCCGTATTTACGTTCACCGTAGCGGATGGGGATCTCGACCATTTTGAGGTTTAGCTTTGCTGCACCAAAGAGAAGGTCAAAATCGCCAAAGGGGTCGAAATCTCCAAAGTATTTACGGTTATCGATGAGCTTTTGGTAGTCGGAGCGGAACATTACTTTTGTACCGCAGAGGGTATCCGTAATCCTCTGGCTCAGGAGAAAGCTGAACATTTTGCTAAAAAAGATATTTCCCAGCTTATTTAAGGGGCGCATTGCCCTGTCCTTCATCTGGTATACCATACGGGTACCATTGATGAATTCACCCTTCTCGTTTTTTAAGGCATCGTAAAATTTTGTCAGGTCTTCGGGAGCGACGGTCATATCGGCGTCCAGTATCATAAGGATATCACAGTTTGCATTTTCGAATCCCTTTCGCACGGCATTACCTTTTCCTTTCCCATCTTGGCGGAAGAGCTTAATGTCCTTATCCGGATTAGCTTTTATTACTTCTTCGATCTTGCCGTAAGTATTATCGGTTGAATTTCCCTCCACGAATATTATCTCTGTATGACTGCCGAGTGAGGGAATTCGCTCGAGGATCTCATCAATGTGTCCTTCCTCATTACGGCAGGGAACCTGCACTGTGACAGAATATTCTTTACTTAATACAGCATCCTGCTTGTAATTCGCAATGACGTATCCAACTAGACAAAGTCTTTTAAGAATAGGCAGTTTTGCAAGGAAACTATTAAAGAAAGTAGAAATGAGAGGAATCTTCTTAGGGAAAAGCAGTAATGAACCGCGCTTGTAAACATCATAGTCAGTCAGGAAAAGAAGATTTTGTATCTCGTCGATATAGAGCCAGTTCTGCTCTCTTTCCTTCATTTTGAGATGGAGGAATGAGCCGAGCTTAAGAATGGGATTCCAGAAGTAATTGTAATATGTGACGATGATCTTTGTCCGTTCGTGCGATACTTTATTGAGTCTTTTAAACACGCTTTGAATATCATCGAGCGAGCCAATCAGGTCGGAACATATTATGTAATCGAATTTTTGACCGGCTGCAGCGAATTCATCGAAAGCCGAATCTAACTCAACATCAAGTGGGAGAAACTTCAAACCCGGGAAATTCTTTTCAGCGTGTTGGATCAGGTGCGGATTAATGTCGATACCTACTCCAATAGATGGATTAACAGAGGCAAGAGTTTCACCGGAAGCTGAGCCTACTTCAAGCACTGATGAATTTTCGGGTATGGTGAATTTCAGCAGCTTTTCTATCGAGTCATAATAATACCGGTTACGCTTACGCCAGTAAATACGCTGATCTGCGTATTCTTTGCTTTTTACGTCGGTATATGCGGTTTTATCAGACAAGCTTAGCTTTTTATTAAGAGATAGAATTCAGACACCCAAACGCCCAGGAGAAAAAGAGTAAATCCCGCGCCAATTATTTTTTTCGTAAGATTCAATTCAGAGAAAAGTTTTTTACCGAGATAAATTGAATTCGCCGTTCCGAGTACAAAGAAAGGAATCAATACATAATGATACCTTGCGAGGGCAACGAATATAAATATGGTTGCAATCCAGGTGAGAATAAAGCCGTAAATGAAGAAAGTTTTTTTTCTGAAAGCCAGCAGTCCCCAGGTACCCAGAAGCATCACAATGAAGTAGGGAATATTCACTATAGCGTTAAAGAAAGGATTAGCGGCTTTGTAAACCTGCGTGGATGTCTGTTCGCCACCACCATCATCCATAAAGTAGAGAACTATCATACGCTCACTGGAAAAGAGATAACCTATTTTCTTTACTCCGGTTATCAGGAATTTATGCGGATTGCTGAGAGCATAGTCTACACCGCGACGATAGAATTCTTTATCGCGCTTGACCTCATCCTTCTCATTGAAGAGGGGATCGGATTCTTCGATCTTATAATACCAGCTTCCTGTGGCATCGGGATTACTGCCCGACCAGAAGGTGAATCCACCCTGTGTAGCAAGTGTAAATGAGCCCATTGTCATTTGGTTTCTTATCAGCCAGGGAGCGAGAAAAAGAAATACACCGAGCATAAAGAGCATAGAATATTTTACCACCGGGGTAAAACCTCCCGGGAAAAGTTCTTTTCGGTGGATAAACAGATACAATGGAATCAGCACAACAGACAAAGCAAAGGAAGAGCGCACCATAATAGCGGCTCCCCAGAGCAATCCGATGAGGAAAACATTTTTTGAGGGCTTTCCGCAAAGGCAGAGGTACAGTAGTCCCATCTGCAATAGACCGAAAAGCGGTTCGGTCAGGACTGTCTGGCTGAATAATATATTAGAAGGAAAGAACGCGAATATCGCTAATGATATCAGAGCATACTTATTATCGAAGAATTCCCGGGCTGCAAGGAAAAAGAGAAGACAGGTTATGATTTCGAGTAGAGATTGTATGATCTTCACGAATATTTGATCCGACCCAAAAATACCATATATCCCGGAAAGGAATATCGGGTAACCGGATATCAGCAACGCAGTGGGACTTCCCTCGAATGAATACTCTCCAAGCTGAACGATATTTTTTGCGAGGGTATCGTAAACCATGCTGTCCGAGCGGAGTTCAACATCGATAGTAAATGCAAGAATGAGCTTAACAATGAATGATAAGGCGAGGATGAGAAATAAATAATTACGTTCCTTATTTGTAAGGGTTCGGAGAGTTTCCATATTATTTATTTCTTTTCAGAGACAACTACTATGCCGGTTCCTTCTTTGTTGTCGGTATTCACATCGAGCCACATCAGTATAAGCACAAACCAAAGCGTGAATAAATAGTAGAATGGAAGAATGAGTATTAGAAGCTTAGAGGCTCCTGCCATAAGGATGGGATATTTTATCCCGAAGCGCCAGGAGACGGTGCCGTATTTTCCGTATGTGTAAATGAATTCAGTCACGTCCATATCGGCGGAATTAAGCTTTTCGGTAATATCTTCTTTTGAGTAACCTACGCGGGCGTGCTCTTCAATGAAGCTTTCATCGTCCTCGGAGTCTGCGTCGCTGCCACCGAGATTAGACGGGGTATTTACGAGGAGTTTTCCGCCTTTTCTCAGAGCGCGGGAAAAGTTTTTGAATACAGTACGGTCGTCTTCGATGTGCTCCATAACGTCCACGCATAATATAAAATCAAACTCGTTTTCGTAATCTATTTTTGTTAGGTCGGCTATTTCAAATTTTACCTTATCCAGTCCGCATTTAGAGAAAAAGTATTTACAGTCTTCAACTTGTTCTTCTTTTACATCGACAGCGAGGATCTCGGCATCAGGAAAGCGTTTGGCAAGGAAATAAGTGTACTGTCCGAATCCCATACCGGCATCGAGTATCCTCATTTTTGTGCCTTTTGGGTAAAGCTTTCGGACGGATTTTCTGACGTGCCAGGAGCGAAGGAACATAAGATCCAGAAGAAAATAAAATATCTTCCTCAGGAATACATTTCTTGAGACAATGTCGCCGAATACTTTTTTTACCGGATCGTACTGCAATTAGTTTGAATTAGATTTAGAAATTTTTGTTAAGTCTTCGATATCCTTGACAAAATTATCCCAGTCATACTTTTTCTTTTCCTCTGCTACATTCGCGGAAAATTCCTCTTCAAGATGCTCATTGTAAAATTTGGTAACAGCGTCAGCTATTGCCTCCGGACTCTCAGGCTGAATGACTAGCCCTGTCTTTCCGTCGATGACGCTTTCTGCAAGTCCGCCAACATTTGTGGCAATGACCGGCTTATCATAAAAATGAGCTATGTGAGTGATACCGCTCTGAGTCGCCGAACTGTAAGGGAGTATCACTACATCGGATGCCGAGAAAAAATACCTTACTTTTTCATTGGGGACAAAATCGGAAAGGACGAATACATTATTTTCCAGTCCGAGGTCTTTTATCTCCTGTGAATACTGCTCTTCATTATCATAAAATTCACCTACCACCAAAAGTTTAACATCATTGTTTTTTAGAATGCCGGGCATTGCTTTTA
>JAEYVS010000154.1 GCA_023429265.1 Bacteroidota bacterium
GGTGTGCAGGATGTAAAGGCAACCTTCGATACAAAACAGATCGAGGTTACATTTTCCGGAGATAAAGTAACAAAAAAAGAAATTGCCGATGCAATCACAGCGAGCGGTTTTGAGTGTAAGATAAATGAGTAAGAAGATTGTTACTTTTTCAACTTCTGTAATTCTTGCTTGTAAACTTTTCGATAGGCAAATACTTCGCGGATAGTTTTAATAATAACAGAAGGGCGCGCTCCTGTTGATATTCCATCGACTCTGGGAAGGTGCTTCACTCCAACATCAGTAGAAGTGTACCCTAGCAGTCTGGCTTTTATGAGGATCTCTGCATCTATAAAAGCATCTACCGAATCAATAGTTATCTTATCAAACAAATCTCTTTTGATGACTTTAAAAGCACAGTCCACATCTACATAATCAATTTTATAAATTGCTCTAAGAAGAAAGTTGTAGCACATCGAGGTGATCTTTCTGTAAGTCGAATATTGTTTTTTCTTTCTATATCCAACTACAATATCAGAAAATGGCAGAAGAGCAATAAATTTTCGCATCTCATCAAGGTCAAATTGATTGTCCCCATCAGAATAAAATACATAATCCATTTTTGCATTAAGAAAACCATCTCTTAAAGTCGCTCCATATCCCATATTCTTTTCGTGGTGTATTACCCTGACTTTATCATACTTCTCTGCCAGCTCGTCTGCAACTTCGCCCGTTCTGTCAGGGCTGCCATCTTCGATTATGATAATTTCATAATCCTTTAGTTCCATAGACTCAATAACTTCAACAGCTTTATCCACTACTTTAGCAATATTCCCTTCATCGAAATAAGCAGGAAAAAAAGCTGTTAGAGTTATATTCGAAACATCAAAGTTTTTCATTTTATAGAATACAGCTTATGATTTGATATTATGATAAATATATTCATAGGTTCTTCTTATTCCATCTTCAATATCAGTTGAGGGTTCCCAGTCAAAGGTTTCTTTTGCCAAAGAATTGTCAAGAATATTAACGGGAACGTCTATGCCTCTGCCTTCTGTGTAATTGACAAAAGGGTCCAGTCCACTTACTTGCTTAATAATATCTATGATTTCATTGAGGGAGTACCCTTTACCAGAACTGATGTTGAATATCTTGTGATCGGTTTTAACAGATATAGATTTGGCGATTACATCAACAGTGTCCTTTATATAGATATAATCTCTTGTAATGCTGCCATCCCCCCATATCTCAATTGGAATATTATTCAACGCTTTGTAGATAAAGACAGGAATTGCGCCTTGAGCGGCGTGAGGATTCTGTCTTTCTCCATAAGGATTTGACAAACGAAAGACATAATAATTCAATCCATAGAGCTTATAATACATATAGAGATATTTCTCTATAGTTCTTTTAATGATTCCATAAGATACTATAGGATTTATGGGATGTGATTCATTAATTGGGACTTCCTCAGGGATTCCGTAAACTGTTCCGCCGGAGGATATAAACGCAATTCTTTTTACACCGTTATTCCTGCACTCATTGAATAACCTAAGCGAGGAAACGAGGTTGGTCTCTGCGTCATATATTGGATTTTCATTCGAACCGGAGGGAAGTGTTGAGCTTACAAGATGAAAAACATAATCAATACCCTTCAATGATCTTTCAATATCGATTTCATTATTAAAATCACCTTCTATTATTCTGACATCCTCTATAACATCGGAAAGATTTTTCTGCGAGAAATTTAACTTATCAAATACTGTAACGCTATATCCTCTATTTAAAAGATTCTCACAAAGATGTGAACCGATGAATCCGCCGCCGCCATATATGATGCAAGAAGCTCTGCCGCTCATCAAGTAATTTTTTTATATTGAATCACATATCTTGCAGGAAACAAGAAATTTGGTATTTTAACCACTTTGGATTTATGGAAAATACCATTAGCGAATTTATCAGCCAATTCCAGAGAAAAACTATGAAGATGCCATTCATCAAGATTATCTTTTGCCGCAAGTTCCCAGCCTTCAGTATCCTTTTTATTGTCAATTAGCTTGATCAATCCAGTTTTTTTCAAGAATCTTTTGGTAGAATTAATTACATCTTCATTAGGTATGGAAAGTGATAATATTCCGTCATCCTTCAATACTCTTGCCATTTCTTTCAAAACAGCACGCGGATCAAGAACGTGTTCAATTACTTCTGAGCAAAGGATCTTGTCAAAGAATTTATCTTCGTATGGTAATTCTTCACCTGGGGCTTTCTTAAGTTCGACTCTATCTCCTAATCTTTCGCGTGATCTTTTTATTTGGATATCGGAAATATCCGTGCCATATAACTTACCCTTTTTAATCTTTTCAAGAATATGTCCTGCACCACAGCCAACTTCCATTACTTTGTCGGAATCCTTAATCTCTGCAAGTTCAATAAGTTTGTTTATTCTTTTTTGCTCTATATACCTGAATGCAAAATTAGGATGATTATAAAATTTATCAAGGTCATGCTTCTCAGCAAGCTCTTCATTCCATTGTTCAAAATTTTCCTGGTTTGGCTTCATTAAGTTGATTAATTAATTTTTTCAAAAACATATGCCGCAAATCTTCTATCTGAAGAAACAAATTGATTTATAAATTTATACTTACTCGAATCCTGCAAGACTTCAAGCTGTACATCTTTTTTATATTCCGGTCTATACCCATAATGAGTATCCCAAATTATTATATCCCCCTGCTTTGCTTCCGATAGGGACTTCATATCGAGTGGAACGAATTTGTCCAATTCTCCACCTTCAAGAAGGGAATAGAATACAAGATTTGTGTGAGTATAGTATATCTTTTTATCGTTAAATTCAGAGGAAGCGCTATAGTCAGCAACCTGCTGTACCGAAATATTCTGCGGTGATAATTGTCTCGGCTCAAAAGCATAAAGAGTGGAGCCAACCGATAAAATAATAAATAATATCGATAGTTTATTCAAATATGCTTTTGCAGAATCATTTTTGAACATCAGTACAAACCCCGTAAATATCAATAATACAACAAACATCGTAAAATTCGATTCATCCGTAAGTTCAAGCCCTGTAGGTACTTTTGAAGAAAATATTAAGGTTGCCAGTAAAAGAAATCCCGTAAGCACATAAAATCTGTTTCTGAATCCGGGATCTGCCAGCTTATTGAAGCCTATTGTAGCAAAAATTGCAGCAATTGGGGAAATATGAAGCATATATCTCCAGGTTCCTGGATTTACACCTTGTACCATTAGCATTGCCTGCACTAAAAAAGTGACGGCAAAGATAACATACAGTATATCAAATCTTTTAATGTATTCTGTAAGTTTACCGGGATCAAACCCAAAAAAACCTAGCAAAAACAAAGCAAGACATACGGGACCTATTATGAATATGTATATTTTAAAGTAATGGAAGAATCCCCTCTCAGCTCCTCCAAAGTCCATCGCACCCAGAGATTGCATCTCAGTAATTATAAACATAATATCTCCTGTTTTAAAATAACCCAGGATATTAAAGATAAGAGGAAATACAGCAATACAAATAATTGCAATGTACTGCTTTCGCATAAAGAAAATCACAGCAAGAAATATTGCAATCAAAACAGCTTCCTGCCTGACAAGATAAATATAACCACAAGTAAGTCCTGCCAGAATGTGTTTATCCTTTTTGTAGAAAATTATTAAGAGGAGTAGTAAAACTGCGGTAAAAATTTCAGCATAAGATCTAAAGGAAAGGTCAAAGAATAAAGGTTGAAATGCTAATAATATTGCCCCTAAAAAAGCATATTTGATATTATAGACCTTAATTACGTAATATGTAAGATATACAGCACAAGCCGAAATCAATGAATTAGCAATAAGTACAGCGTCATATCCAAGGAGTGCCGGGATTACCATAAAAATCTTATAACCAAACTTGGGCCAGTTTCCAACAATGACTGAAGGATCGCTCCAAAACTGAACCATATTCAAAAAATGTCCAAGTTCGTCATCCTGGTAGTACCCTAAAGAATATTTACTTGAGATATAATAAATTACAGTAAGCACCGGAATCACAAAGTAAAAATACTTTGCGATTTGCACATCAAAATCAGGTAATTTACTGTTTTTATCAGGCGATATTTTACGTACCTTTTTTGCCACAGATAGCAAATATATTTATATAAATTCTAAAATGAAATTCATTATTTCCCGATTTTTCAATAAAATAGGGGTCCTTCAAAGAGAAAGACCCCTTAAAAATTCAGACATAATGATGATTTTTACTTCACAAACATCATCCTTTTCGTTTCTGTAAACTCCGATGTTGTCAGCCTGTAAAAGTAAACACCACTATTCAAATCAGATGCATTAAATCTAAAAGTATATACTCCCGCATTTAAATTGCCATTAACGAGAGTATTTATTTCTCTTCCTGAGATATCATATATTTTTAAAGTTACAAAGTCTGAAGATGGAAGATCGAACTTTATGTTAGTTTCAGGATTAAAAGGGTTTGGATAATTTTGATGCAATAAATACTTTAAAGGAATCTGATTACCTGTTCCACTTATACCCACAGTTCCATCTGTCCTTAGTATTATTCCTTCCGCTCCAACAGTATTACCAATGTTCGACCCTGCAAAAGAAACTCCGTACAGTGTAGAGTTTACCGTGCTTGTTTCGATATACCATTGTGAGCCTGCATTCTGAGTGCCCAAGATTATCCCGCTGCTTCCCACTATGGTACCTCTTGAGGAGGATGAAAAATGCACACCATAAAAAGTATTTGATATTCCCACGGATTGATTTTGCCAGGTTTGTCCGCCATTTGTGCTTCTAACTATTGTACCATTTGCGCCAACTGCTGTTGCTGTACTGCCATCTCCGAATGATACACCATATAAGTTAGAAGTAGTCCCTGAAGCAACTAAAGCCCACGTAGCACCCCCATTTGATGTTCGGACAATAACACCATTACTGCCCACGGCTACCCCATTTAATTCCGTAGAGAATGATATCGAATTTAGAGTATTGGACACTCCACCCGTGGATTGAATAGACCAACTACCTCCTCCATCGGTTGTTTTAATGACTATGCCATTAGACCCAGCCGCATAAGCGGTAGAAGGATTAACTACACAAACTCCATTCAATGTATTGGAAATACCAATCGAAGTGTTTAACCATGTTGCCCCGCTATTTGAAGAGCTAAGTATTAAACCACTTTCTCCAACAGCGATTCCTATACCATCATCAAAAGAAACACTTCTCAAATCTCCCGATACTCCACTATTTACAGTATTCCAGTTGTCTCCTCCATTTATTGTCCTCATTATGGTTCCATTATCCCCAACTGCAACAACATTGTCAGGGGTAATCAGGGAAACTCCCCGTAATGTGGAAGTGTTGCTTACTGATGAGCTCAGAATAGTATTCCAGCTGGAGCCTGAATTGGTTGATTTTATAACTAATGAATTTCCTCCTCCACAAACTCCTGTCTGAGGGTTAATGAAAGAGGCATTACCCAGATTATTACCGGTTCCTGAACTCATCGTAGACCAGGTTACTCCAGCATTTGTAGTTTTCCTTAAAGTTCCATTGTAACCAGAAGCATAAGCAGTATTATCATCAACAAAGGTAATCCCTGTAAATAAAGCAGATGAACCACTTGACAGGGTTGCCCAGGTAGCACCACCATTTGTTGTTTTGTACATTATTCCTTGTTCACCTACAGCTATTGCTATATTAGCATTTGCGTATGATACATCTACCAAACCACCCGGGTTTGAGTTTCTGACGTCCCATGTATTTCCACCATCTGTCGTTCTTAAGATGGTTCCAAAATACCCAGCTGCTAACCCATTGTTATTATCCCAAAAAACTACCCTTCTTAGAACTTCATTAGTGCTGCTTGTAACTGAGAACCAATTATTTCCACCGTTAGTTGTTTTCCTAATCATTCCCATTTCCCCTACAATGAAACCTGTATTGGAATTTAAGAAATAAACATTCCATACATGTGTATTTGTCCCGGTGTTTAATTGATTCCAGTTGATTCCCCCATTTATGGTTTTGTACACACTTCCATTTGAACCTGCTGCAAAACCTGTGTTTTGATCAAGGAAGTGAATTCCATACAGAGCATTACTAATATGGTCTAATGTAACATCCCATGTATTACCACCGTCAGATGACCGGACAAAATAACCAAATCCTCCAAACAATGCGCCAGGGCTGGCACCAACTCCATAAATATGAGTAGCATTAACCATCTGGATCCTGGTAATATTAAAATTGGATCCTGAGGTGCCTGTAGGATTTTGCTTAACCCATGCGGATTGCGAAAACGCAGAAATGGAAAATGCTTGAATTATCAAAAATGTAATAACAGAGGTAGTAAGTGATCTTTTCATTATTCTTACCCTTAATTTTAGTTAAAATTATGCATAATTAAATGGTTTTAGGGGGAGCTATTTAAAATTAATCATTTTAAATATAATATCAAATTGA
>JAEYVS010000031.1 GCA_023429265.1 Bacteroidota bacterium
GTATTATATTCTGAATGTATTTGAATTCCATTTACCGGCTCTTCAGGATAGACCCGAAGATATTATTCTATATTTCCTGAAGTTCGTGAATGAATTTGCCAAGAAGAATAACAAAAAGATAAAGGAAATATCACCGGAAATAAAATCCGCGCTGCTCAGCTATGAATGGCCCGGCAATATTCGGGAACTTAAAAATACTGCCGAAAGGGTAACTATCCTTTCGGAAACGGGGAGAATAACCGCGGACCTTCTACCCGATAAAATGTTTATGACGGATGGAGATTCTGACGAAAGTGATATTCTTCTCACAAATGATTTTAACGAAAACAAGAAAGAAGTAATTAAGCATTTCGAAAAGAAATTCATCAGCAAATTCCTTAAGCTGAACCGCGGGAATGTAACCGCCACTGCCCGGGAAATAAATTATCACCCGGTAACCCTGAGACAGAAGATCATTACACTCGGAATCAACCCTAAAGACTTCAAAAAGAAGCTAAATTAAAAAGTAATAGATAATAAAAAACCCCGGTAAATACGGGGTTTTTTATTAAACCATATTGATAATATGATGGTCAAACATTTAACTAAAAATTTAATGTTATGAAGAGTCATATTGAATATAATCTGAGTCCGTGGCTAAAATTCTTGCTGTTAATGAAACTAAAAGTATTTGGTAAGCTTTTTTATTAGACTCAATGAAGCTGCTCATAAACGGGTCACTATCGGTTTCCATCACGTGAACTATTGAGTGCCTTTCACGCGTCGAAAAAATATTCTGAGATGGCTGAAAAGAAAGATTCAGCGCTACCAGAAGTAAAACTGTTAGTATGATTTTTTTTGGAGTCATTAGATAAAAAGTAGCAAATTCAATAAAGTATAACAACATAATAAAAGAAAGTTCTCTATATTTCCTCATATTTATCTCTACTTAAGGCGGTGACCGGTGAATCACCGCCTTTTTTGTTGGTGCGTATTATTGTGTCTATAAAAACAGGTTATTTTGCCATGTGTAATGCAGGTTGTCTTTATCTATGCCATTATCGTATTGACGATCGGGGATTCTATAACCGGCTCAACAAATGAAGCAAATGGTGCTGTTACTGTTTCAATAATGTTGTTTTTAAATAATTCTCGAATAGTTAAATTTTGATTTTTCAACCCTGGTAGCCATATTCATAAATTGCAAAACTGTAGTTAAATGAGTAATTTATAGTTTTCAAAATCAAGAGAGAGTTTTGCTTATAGGTCTAATTGTGGGGTTGATCACGGGATTTCTTCTTTCAGTGCCTCCTCTCGGCCCCACTAATTTTGCCATTATGGCAAAAGGTTTTAAGGGAGAAAAGAAAAATGGAATTGCCATAGGGGCTGGTGCCGGCTTTATGGATATGATCTATGTACTCATTTCTTACGGCGGATTTGCCCTTATTCTAGGGCTTATTCCTGACGCTGTGATCAATTTTTACGAAAATAATACATATATTTTCAAGTTAGTCCTTACCTCCGTGGGATGCATAGTCGTTGTATTTTATGGATTTAAGATATCCAGGTCTAAGCTGGAATCAAGCGATTATGACAGGCGCATTAGTCCTGAAGATTTTAAGAAACAGATCGCTAAATCAAGGGAGGTACTTGAGCATAATAAACAAATGCTGGATAAATTTCTTCACACGCATCTTTCTGATATGAAAGATAGTGTGGATATTGAATCACTGAAAGAACATTTGGATGAGAAGACTCACAATGAGATGCTCTCATATAAAAGTAAGATTTCCGCTTCCGAAAAAGAAATAGAAGAAATAATCAATAATAATCACGACCCTGATGCAAATCCAAGCATATGGTCAAATTTTCTAACAGGGTGTATAATGTGTATTTCTTCTATCACTCTTCCTGCCTCCTGGTTTTTCATTGTCAGTTATATGAAAGGTTATAACATTATCGGATCGGATTTTTTATCCGGTCTTGCCTTTGGAGTTGGGGTTTTTGCCGGAGCGGTATTCTGGTTCTATCTACTTGTTAACATCATATCCAGGTATACCCACAAAATTAGTCCTGCGGCATTAAATAAGCTGAATACAGGTGTTGGAATTATACTTTTCGGACTCGGAATCTTTCTGGCATATAAGGTTTTCGACTACGCATTATCTTGATTGTTTAATCTCCTGTTTCTATTATTTATGAGGAATTCTCCCATTTAATATGGCGTTATCATATTTATGCAATCGGACAAAAAAATATGCGGCTATTGCCAATCGGCGATAAAAAATGATTCTGAGGTCTTTTATTGCCCGGGCTGCAAAACCCCCTATCACCCGGACTGCTGGGAGGAAAGTGAAGGTTGCGCAGTTTATGGTTGCACTCACCAGGCAGGAAATCCATCCACAAACATTGAAGTACCCGGGGAGCGGAATATTGAGGATATGTACGTAAATATTGAATATTATATTAATGAGAGGAGATATAACGATGCTATCTCAGAAGCTAAGAGGATACTTGACACCGACAGAAACAGCATCAAAGCAAAACGGTACTATAATAACGCTGTTGCATTGATTAATAGTCGAATAAAACTACTGAATGAGGCTGACAGAGCGTTTGACCGGGGAGACTATAAGGGGGCTGAAGTCTATTATGGAAACGCAATGCAGTTTCTATCGGACGAAGATCGAAAGGTGATAAACGCCAAGGTACAGTGGATAAGGGAAAGGATTCCCCTCGAAAGAAGAAGGAAGGTGATTGGTAATTTTGTTACTGCTTTTCTGGTAATTGTCCTATTCGGAGCAATTGTTTATGGGGCATACTACTTTATAGTGCTTGAAGAAGACAGGGCATACGCTGAGATAGAAAAAAAAGATAATTTTGAGGACGTTAAATTAATGGAAATGCAGCTATCGGAATATACCCGTTATGCAATGAAATACAGAGATGGAGCTAATTATGAAAAGGCATCCGATAAAGTCAGCCTGATTTCTGGGATTCTCGCGGACAGTCTTTCCCGTAGTGACTGGAAGGAAGCGCTTAGATTTCTGAAAAAAGTGGATAAGGATAGAAATGCCAAAACTTACAGTGATGTTTACAGTAAGATATATACATCTGCGGACAAGGAATTCAAAACTATGGTAGCGAACGCTAAGAAACTAAACTCATCAAAAAGATATGTAGAGGCAAAAAATCTTACAGAGCAAGCGCTCGAAATCATAGATGAATTTCCCGGGTCGGAAATGGCTGAGCAAGAGCGGCGTTTAGACGAAAACATTGGAATTCTAACCCGTAAAATATCTACAATGTTAAAGTATGACAATATAGAGACGGAAATAGAAGAAAAGAAGATGGAATTAAGTAAATATGGGATTACTGACCCAATTATAGGTGGAAATCCAATTTTAAACCTGACAATTGAAGAAAACCTCGGAAACGGAGTTGTTACTGCAAAATTATCAGAAAAAGGTACTTTGGTCGCATTAAAATCGGATGGATTTGGATTTGGGGTGGGAGAATATCTGAGTTTAGAAGTAAAACGAACCGGTTCGGTAGATTTAGAACTTGATAATGGCAAAAATGTCACAGTACCATTATATTCTCCTGTAAAAACAGATGTAGGAATGGCAGAATTGTCAGCAGACCGTTTTGCCCGGGAATCGATCCTTCAAAGGCTTGAATACCTCAGATCCCAAAAGTCAAAACTGGATAGTATTTTGACAGTAAAACTCTTATAGAAAGTTCTCATAGAGCCACCTACCATGGATGAGATTCAAGCACTAAATAACAGTTATGTATATTAATTATACGCCTAATATCCCTTGCATTAAATATGAAATATAAGTAACTTTACGCTTCGCCAATTTTTGGGCGAATTATCCCTTATTGTCTAATGGGTAGGTAGCGAAGTGGTTAAACGCAACAGACTGTAAATCTGTCGACTCAGGTCTTCGGAGGTTCGAATCCTTCCCTACCCACGTTTTGGGTTATAGTTTTATCACGGCGGTGGTAACTCAATTGGTAGAGTTCATCCCGCTAAAGCGGGATTGGTTGCTTGTTGATGTAAGAGAGTTTCTTATATTAATGTTAATTGAAAGATTTTTTTAATCACGCGGTGGTAACTCAATTGGTAGAGTCACAGCCTTCCAAGCTGTTGGTTGCGGGTTCGAGTCCCGTCCGCCGCTCTAGCACCAGGAGTCCATTAGATATTTTACGGGTGTAGCTCAATTGGTAGAGTAGCGGTCTCCAAAACCGTTGGTTGGGGGTTCGAGTCCCTCCTCCCGTGCGAGTGGGATACAATATAAAAAATAAGTTCTTTGTTTATATTTTACACAGTACGAAGTTTGATAAGTATTATGTTGGGTCTACAGCAAATCTGAGCAAGAGAGTAGAACATCATAATAGTTTAAAGGCACGATGGACTAAAAGATATCAACCCTGGATTTTGGTTTTTAGTGAAATGTTTGAAGATAGAAGCAAAGCTATGACCAAAGAGCGTGAGATAAAAAGAAGTAAGAATATTTCGCGATATGTTGGTAAGGTAGAGTAGTCCCGCTAAAGCGGGATTGGTTGGGGGTTCGAGTCCCTCCTCCCGTGCGAGCAGTTCTTTAGTCGATGAAATTTAAAGTAATCACCATGGCAAGTATAACAAGAGAAGAATTTGTTAAGTTGTTGAACGAGGACCTGTCCCGTGAGTACCAGGCGATAATAGCTTATGTAAATTATTCGCAGGTGTTGAACGGCGCAGAATATATGAATATCGCAGGTGAGCTTGAAGTGCACGCAAAGGAAGAACTTGAACACGCATTAACACTGTCATACATTGTAGACTATATGGGAGGTATGCCTTCGGTAACTCCAATGGAAGTAAAAACTTCAAAGGATGCAAAGGAAATGCTGCAATTTGATCTCCAGAATGAGATTGATACCATTAGCAATTATAAAGTAAGAGTCAAGCAGTGTGAAGAGCTTGGGGAGTATTCGGCGGCTGAACAGATCAGGGAAATACTTGTGCAAGAGCAGGATCATTTAGTAGCTCTGGCAACTGCGCTTGGAATAGACGTTCCGGAAGTAAAATAATTTTGCTGATGTAGCTCAGTTGGTAGAGCACTTCCTTGGTAAGGAAGAGGTCACCGGTTCAATCCCGGTCATCAGCTCAAGATGAAGTAAAAGGTTTTAAAAATTTTAATCCGATAATGAAGGATAAATTCTTAGGTTATTTCACAGATGTTTACAAAGAGATGAGAAAAGTTACCTGGCCCAAAAAGCAGGAGCTTATCGATTCCACAAAAATCGTTCTTGTAACGATGGTTTTATTTGCGATATTTGTTTATCTGGTAGATAAAGGAATCAGCGAAATCTTAAAGGTAATTTTCTAAAAGCTGATGATAGAAGAAAAAGACATGACAGAAAAGGACGAGAATCAGGAATCCAAAGAAGTAGAAATGAATGATGAGGTTTCAGATGATGCTCAGAATAATACCTCTGAAGAAACTTCAGAAGAAACTTCAGAAGAAGTTTCCGAAGAAACCGGGGAAAATGCCTCTGAAGGTGAAAAGGAAGTAGAGGATGAAATGGAAGAGGAACAAAAAGAAGAGAATGAACAGGATGAAACTTTGGATCAGGCATCCAAAGACGAAGTAAAGGACGAATCGGAAAGCGCAGAAGACAATCTCGAGAAAAAGATGGAGTCTGAAGATACAGATTCCGGAAACGAAGAAGCTTCGGTTGCAGAAGAAGAAAAAGATCCCAATGCCGTCGATATCGATGACGAAAGATATGGATGGTACGCGGTGAGAATTATCTCCGGACACGAAAATAAAGTTAAGGCATATCTCGATAGTGAGATAAGGACAGAAGGGTATGATGACAGGATAAAGAACGTGCTTATCCCACTGGAAAAGGTTTTTGAAGTAAAAGGCGGAAAGAAAAAAATAAAATATAAGAACTTCCTTCCCGGGTACATACTCATACAAGCTGATCTGGATGACAGGATAAGAAATTTTATTTCCCAGGCTCCTTCCATTATTAATATGGTAGGGTCAAAAAGTGTACAGGGAGCAAAACTCGAGCCGATCCCCTTAAAGAAGTCGGAAGTGAAAAGGATAGCTGCATTACTTAGCGAGGATGCTGAAACGGAAAAAATCGACCTTCATTTGAATGTTGGTGATCCGGTAAAAGTAACAAGTGGTCCATTCAATAATTTTAATGGAAACGTACTCGAGATAAACACTGAGAAGATGAAAGTAAAGGTAATGGTAAGTATTTTTGGAAGAAAGACACCGATAGAACTGGAATTTACTCAGATAGAGAAAGAAAAATAATAAATTTCAATTATAATAATTCATGGCAAAAAAGATAGACGGCTATATTAAGTTACAGATCCCTGCGGGATCGGCAACGATGGCTCCTCCGGTTGGACCTGCATTAGGTCAAAGAGGTGTGAACGGTATGGAATTTTGCAAGCAGTTTAATGCAAGAACACAGGATAAGCAGGGACTCATAATCCCCGTAGTGATCACTGTATTTTCTGATAAATCATTCACATTCATAACAAAGACTCCTCCTGCAGCGGTTTTATTACTAAGAGCAGCAGGTCTCCCAAAAGGTTCAGGTGAGCCAAACAAGACTAAGGTCGGAAAGGTAAGTGAAAGCCACTTGAGAGAGATAGCAGAAACAAAGATGAAAGATCTTAACGCAAGAGACGTAGACCACGCAATGAATATGATAGCAGGTACTGCAAGAAGCATGGGATTGACGGTAGAGAAGTAACGCCGGATTTAAAAAAAATTTTAAATTTGTAAATAAGATGAAATTAACCAAAAACCAAAAAGCAGTAAAAGACCTGGTAGATTCGGAAAAGATGTATTCATTGACCGAAGCTGTTTCTTTATTAAAGAAATGCTCAAAGACGAAATTCGATGAGTCGGTCGATGTAGCAATGAAGCTCGGAGTTGATCCTAAGCACGCAGACCAGGTAGTAAGAGGTACGGTATCATTACCGCACGGAACAGGTAAGAGTGTAAGAGTACTTGTTATAGCAAAAGAAGATAAGCACGCTGAAGCTAAAGAAGCCGGCGCAGACCATGTTGGATTTGAAGATTATCTGAATAAAATAAAAGAAGGCTGGACTGATATAGATGTAATCATTGCATCACCTGATGCTATGGCAGAACTCGGAAAGCTCGGGAAGGTGCTCGGACCAAGAGGTCTTATGCCAAATCCAAAGAGCGGAACCGTAACTCCAAAAGTAGGCGAAGCTGTGAAGGAAGTAAAAGCAGGGAAGATAGATTTCAGAGTAGATAAAACAGGAATAGTGCATTCGGGAGTAGGAAAGGTATCATTTGATGAGAGCCAGCTGGCTGAAAACATTTCTACATTCATCAGCACGATAATCAAGTTAAAGCCATCAGCGGCTAAAGGAACATATATAAAGTCTATCTATGTCTCGAGCACGATGGGACCGGGAATACACATAGACCCGTCAGCAGCGGACACCAAGAAAGCAGCTTAAAGAAAAGGCTGTCTAATGTATTGAGCAGAAGCATAGCCTTCTGCTATTGAATTGCTTACGCACTCATTTATTATAAGGTATTCAGATCAGACATTCGCTTCACCTTCCGGATCAGGTACCCGTAGTTTTCAGGAAATAAACGACTCATTCAGGGTTATTATTAAAAATGGACAAACAGCAAAAAATTGATTTAACTAACGAGCTGAAGGAGATGTTTGATAATGCAGGCGCGTTGTATTTGACGGATTTCACAGGTATGTCCGTAGCTGACGTTGAAAAGCTCAGAGACGAATTTTATAAAGCCGACGTTAAATACAGGGTAGTTAAAAACACACTTGCATTACGTGCTTTAAAAGAATCCGGAAAGTATTCGGAATTTGCAGACAAATTCGCGGAGCATCTGAAAGGTCCGACCAGCATAGCTTTTTCGGATCAAGACCCCGTAAGACCTGCAAAAATCCTGAAGAAATTCATCGAAGAATCAGAAAAACCGGCATTCAAGCTGGCTCTGGTAGAGAATGAATTTTACGGATCGGATAAGCTAAAGCAGCTTGCATCTTTACAGACCAAAGAGGAACTAATTGCGGGCATTTTACATTGTATAAACTATCCTGCAAGCGGTATCGTTGGGGCTATAAACTCAACTATGAGAGACCTTTTCAGCGTAATTGAAGAGGTTGCCAAGAAACAAAATCAAAATTAAAATTAAATAAATTAAAGGAATAAGCAATGTCAGTAGACGAATTAGTAGAAGCTATATCGAAACTAACACTTTCGGAAGCATCAGACCTCAAAAAAGCTCTTGAAGAGAAATTTGACGTTCAGGCAGCAGCCCCAATGATGATGGGCGGAATGATGCCTGCAGGTGACGGCGGCGCAGGCGCAGCAGCAGAAGAACAGACAGAATTTACAGTGGAACTCGTAGATGCAGGAGCACAAAAGATCAACGTAATCAAAGCAGTAAAAGCTGCAACAGGATTAGGATTGACCGAAGCAAAACAATTAGTGGAAGGCGCACCAAAAGCAGTAAAAGAGAACGTTTCCAAGGAAGAAGCAGAAAAGCTGAAAGCCGAATTGGAAGCAGCAGGCGCAAAGGTAGAATTGAAGTAAGTTATACCTTTTAACACTAAACATTTCTAATATCCAAAATTTGAATTTTATATCCATTTAATATGAATAGTCCCGTCCCGGTAAACCGGGAGCGGGATTGTTCATTAATTTCATCGGAGGAACAAACATGGCAACAAGCGAAGTAAAGATGGGATTGCCTCCCATAAACGAGAAGAACGACAGATTAACATTTTCGAAGTCGAATGTGTCAAGTGATCCCGAAGATCTACTGAACGTGCAGGTACAGTCCTATATGGATTTCCTCCAGGAAAATGTACCTATTATCAAAAGAAAATCAGTAGGATTACAAAAAGTATTTGAAGACAATTTCCCGATAACAGATTCGAGAGAGACAGCTATACTTGAATTTGTGGAGTATTATGTCGAGAAACCTCCTTATTCCATCATAGAATGTCAGGAGCAAGGATTGACATATTCCGTACCAATCAAAGTAAAATTAAGACTATCCACCAAACCAAATGCCGCCGCGAAGGAATATAATTATGTTCTGGAGCAGGATGTTTATTTAGGGAATCTTCCTTACATGACTCCAAGAGGCAGTTTCATAATAAATGGAGCAGAAAGAGTGATCGTCAGCCAGCTTCACAGGTCACCGGGTGTTGTATTCAGTGAGTCGACACACGCAAACGGAACGAGGCTTTTTTCGGCAAGGGTCATTCCATACAAAGGTTCCTGGGTAGAATTTACTACAGATATCAATGACCTCCTTTATGCATATGTAGACAGGAAGAAGAAATTCTTTTTCTCAACACTGCTCAAGGCATTGGGCTTTAATGAAAAGTCTCAGATGCTTGAGTTATTCGGGCTGGTCGAAACTGTAACCATTAACAACAATAACTATCTCGAATTTGAGAATAGAGTTGTGGTGGAAAATGTAGTAAATAAAGAAACGGGAGATGATCTTGAGATACACGAAAACACAGCACTCTCGGGTGAGCAGTTAGTAGCGATAATGAACGCAAAAGTTAAGGAGCTGAAACTATTAAAAGGTGATGCAACCGACGGTGAGATTGTTATTTATAATACCATAATGAGCGATGATGAAGAAAGCGACATATTAGTTGAAAAGGCAGCGGAAATAGACAAGATAGGCGGAAGAAGATCTAAGTCAGCCGCTGAATCTGATGCTGAGACTGCAAAGAGTTATATAGAGAAATTATTCTTTAATCCCAAAAAATATGATCTTGGAAGCGTAGGACGCTACAAGATAAATTACAAGCTGGGATTGAAGATCGATCCACATATTACTATACTTACACTGGAAGACATAGTAGAGATCATATCATATATGAGAGACCTCATAGATGGTAAGATGGGCGTTGATGACATTGATCATCTTGGAAATCGTAGAGTAAGAACAGTCGCAGAGCAGTTAGCTCAGCAGTTCGGCCTCGGTCTTTCAAGAATGATCAGGACTATCAGAGAAAAGATGAGCATACACGATGAAGACAGCCTGACTCCATCGAGACTAATCAGCGCAAGACCCATAACGAGCGCGCTTGCTTCATTCTTTGGAACGAGCCAGCTATCGCAGTTTATGGATCAGACTAATCCTCTCTCGGAAATGACACACAAGAGAAGGATCAGCGCATTGGGACCCGGTGGTCTTTCAAGAGAAAGAGCAGGTTTTGAGGTTCGTGACGTACACTATACTCACTACGGACGACTCTGTCCAATTGAAACTCCGGAAGGTCCGAATATCGGTCTTATCTCCTCGCTTTGTATTCACGCGAGAATCAATGACCTTGGTTTCATCGAGACACCATACAGAAGAGTTGTTGACGGTAAAGTAACAAATGAAATAGAATATCTGTCAGCTGAGATAGAAGATCATTATAAGATATCACAGGCAAATGAGCCCATAGATTCCAAAGGTAACTTTTTGAATGATAAAGTAAGAGCGAGATTCAGAGGTGACTTCCCGACATTAGAGCATAATGAAGTGGAGTATATGGATATTGCAACTAACCAGATCGTTAGCCCTGCTGCAGCTCTGATTCCTTTCCTCGAGCACGATGATGCAAACAGAGCGCTGATGGGAAGTAATATGCAGAGGCAGGCAGTTCCCCTATTAAGACCTCAAGCTCCATATGTAGGAACCGGTTTTGAAGAGATCATCGCAAGGGATTCCCGGTCGATGATAGCTGCCGAAGCTGACGGTGTAGTGGAATATGTATCAGCAGACAGAATAATAGTAAAATACAGCATCAGGGAAGATTCGGAAGAAAACCTTCTGAATTTTGAAGATGCTCAAAGAGTAGAATACAAACTTACAAAATTCCTCAGGACGAATCAGGATACAGCAATTAACCAGCGACCAATAGTAATTGAAGGTCAAAAAGTTAAAAAAGGTGACATCCTTGCTGACGGTTCATCAACAGATATGGGTGAACTTGCTTTGGGACGAAACGTCCTGGTAGCATTTATGCCCTGGAGAGGATATAACTATGAAGATGCTATTATTATCAGTGAGAGAATAGTAGTAAAGGACATATATACATCAGTTCACATCGAAGAATTCAGCCTGGAAGTAAGAGATACCAAACGAGGCGAAGAAGAGCTTACTAAGGAAATTCCAAACGTAAGTGAAGAAGCGACAAAAGACCTCGATGAAAACGGTATAATAAGAATCGGTGCTGAAGTAAAAGAGGGTGATATCCTTATCGGTAAAGTGACTCCAAAAGGAGAAACCGAACCTACACCTGAAGAGAAGCTGCTAAGAGCAATCTTTGGTGATAAGGCAGGTGATGTGAAAGATGCATCTCTAAAGGCTCCTCCCGGACTAAAGGGAATAGTTATCAATAGAAAGCTTTTCTCCAGGAAGACAAGAGATACTGAGAGCAAGCGTGAAGAGAAAAAGAGAATAGACAGATACGAATCCGAAAGAAGAGAGGAGATGAAGGAAGCAAACCTGAAGTTTGCCGAGAAGCTCGGAATCCTATTGAATGGAAAAGATTCGACAGGTGTGAGAGATGTCAAAGGCAACATGGCAATCAGAAGCGGTGTCCACTTTAAAAAGGATACTTTTACTACAATGCTGGAAAAGAAAACTCATGACTTGAATGATTTCGATTATGACAGTGAATGGGTTGGAAACAAGAGAGCAAATGAATTACTACCTGATATTTATAAAAATTATAAGTATAAGATCAACGAGATAGAAGAAAAATACAAGAGACTCAAAGTAAAAGTGACTCTTGGGGATGAACTTCCAACAGGTGTTGTTAAACTTGCAAAGGTATATGTAGCTAAGAAGAGGAAGCTGTCAGTAGGTGATAAGATGGCAGGAAGGCACGGAAACAAGGGGGTTGTCGCGAAGATAGTACCTATCGAAGACATGCCGTTTAAACCTGACGGAACACCGATCGACATTATTCTAAATCCGCTTGGTGTACCTTCCCGTATGAACCTTGGGCAGCTGTATGAAACAGCGCTTGGGTGGGCAGCTGACATTTTAGGTGTTAAGTTTGCTACTCCGATATTCGATGGCGCAACAGTCGAAGAGATCGAAAAGAATCTTGTTAAAGCCGGCTTGCCGACAAATTCAAGAACCGAACTAATCGACGGCAGAACAGGCGAGAAATTTGACCAGATGGTTACAATCGGATATATATACATGCTAAAGCTTTCTCACCTTGTAGATGATAAGATACACGCAAGGTCAATAGGACCATACTCACTCATAACCCAGCAGCCGCTCGGAGGTAAAGCTCAGTTCGGTGGTCAGAGGTTTGGAGAGATGGAATGCTGGGCATTGCAGGGTTACGGTGCTGCAAATATCCTTCAGGAAATGCTGACCGTAAAGAGTGATGATGTCCAGGGAAGAAGCAAGGTATATGAAGCTATTATTAAAGGCGATAATCTGCCTGAACCGGGAGTACCGGAATCATTCAATGTGTTATTGAAGGAACTTCAGGGATTGTGTCTTGACATAACTTTAGAGTAACGCTGAATAGGCATAGAAACTAAGAAAAAATTTAAATTTAAATTTAAAAAGCGGAGAGCAATATGGCAATTAAACAAGAAAGAAAGCCAAAGCGATTTAGTAAAATCTCTATCAATCTTGCTTCGACCGAATCCATAACATCCAGTTCTTATGGCGAGGTAACAAAGCCTGAGACCATAAACTACAGAACATTTAAGCCTGATAAAGACGGTTTGTTTTGTGAAAAGATATTCGGACCTGTAAAAGACTGGGAATGCCATTGTGGAAAATACAAAGGCATAAGATACAAAGGCATAGTTTGCGATAGGTGCGGCGTGGAAGTTAATATGAAGAGCGTCAGAAGAGAAAGAATGGGACACATTGCATTATCCGTCCCGGTTGTTCACATCTGGTACTTCAGATCCCTCCCGTCAAAGATAGGTTACGTGCTTGGAATATCCAATAAGGATCTTGAAAAGATCATTTATTATGAAACATATGTAGTAGTCAATCCCGGTAAAACAAACCATAAGAAAATGGATTTTATTACCGAGGAAGAGTACAACGAGATTCTGGATGGTATGACTGAAGAAGAGCATGAGCTGCCTGATGATGACCCAAAGAAGTTTTACGCGGAACAAGGTGGTGTTGCTGTGAAGGAATTGCTTAAGAGAGTGAACATTGATGATGAAGTTATAAGATTAAGAGAAGAGTTGAAGGACAATCCGTCTGCTCTGAAGAAAAATGAGAACATCAAGAGATTGAGAGTGCTTGAGTCATTCAGACGCAGCGAGGCTCTCAGACCTAATAGACCTGAATGGATGGTACTGGATGTAATACCGGTAATTCCGCCGGAACTCAGACCACTTGTACCCCTTGAAGGCGGCAGATTCGCAACGAGCGATCTAAACGATCTTTACAGAAGGGTAATTATCAGGAATAACAGGCTCAAGAGATTAATGGAAATCAAAGCTCCGGAAGTAATTCTCAGAAATGAAAAGAGAATGCTCCAGGAAGCAGTAGATGCATTGCTCGATAATTCCAGAAGGGTAACAGCTGTAAAGGCTGAAAACAGGGCTTTAAAATCTCTCTCAGACATACTGAAAGGTAAGCAAGGGCGATTCAGACAGAATCTTCTTGGTAAGAGAGTTGATTATTCGGGACGTTCAGTTATTGTTGTTGGTCCTGAACTAAAGCTTCATCAGTGCGGTCTTCCAAAGGATATCGCGCTTGAGCTTTTCAAACCTTTTGTAATCCGAAGGCTTATCGACAGAGACTATGTAAAAACAGTTAAGAGCGCAAAGAAGCTCATCGACAGACGTACACCGGAAGTATGGGACATACTTGAAAATGTGATTGACGGACATCCTGTTATGCTTAACAGGGCTCCGACCCTGCACAGGCTCAGTATCCAGGCTTTCCAGCCGGTACTTATCGAAGGTAAAGCAATAATGCTTCACCCGCTTGTATGTACCGCATTTAATGCTGACTTTGATGGTGACCAGATGGCTATTCACGTGCCTCTGTCATACGACGCTCAGCTTGAAGCTGGTGTACTTATGCTTTCGTCTCATAATATACTTTCTCCACAGAATGGCGCACCGATCATTGTACCTAACCAGGAGATGATTCTCGGGTGTTATTATGTGACAAAGGAGATGAAAGGTGATAAAGGTGAGGGAATGACATTTAGTTCTCCTGATGAAGTACTTCTTGCTTATGACCTTAAACAGGTGGGGCTTCACGCCGCCATTAAAGTAAGGGTGAAAGGCCAAATCATAGAAACAACTGTGGGAAGGGTTATTTTTAACCAGATAGTTCCTGAGACAGTGCCTTTCATAAATGAGTTATTAAGGAAGAAAAAGATTTATGAAATAATAGGAATGATCTACAATAAGGTCGGTAATTTGAGGACGGCAATATTCCTTGATGACCTTAAAGAGATCGGATTTAAGTATTCAACAATGGGCGGTCTGTCTGTTAATATCGATGATATAGAAATCCCGGGTAACAAATGGGAAATCATCAGCGAGGCTCAGAAAAGAGTAGATGTAATTGAAAAGTCAAAGAGAAGAGGTATTATATCTGAAAATGAAAGATATAATAAAGTTATTGATATCTGGACACACGTACGGGATGAAGTGAAGAGAGAGCTGATGACAAATCTGACCAGGTCAAAACAGGGATTCAACTCACTGCATATGATGATCGACTCCGGCGCGAGAGGTTCCGCTGATCAGGTCAGCCAGCTTGCAGGAATGAGGGGTCTTATGCAGAAGCCTCAAAAGTCATTAACAGGCCAGGCAGGTGAAATTATTGAAAACCCTATCCTGGCAAACTTTAAAGAAGGTCTTTCTATCCTTGAGTACTTTATTTCTACTCACGGAGCAAGAAAAGGTCTCGCGGATACAGCTCTTAAGACTGCTGACGCGGGTTACCTAACGAGAAGACTTGTCGATGTGGCTCAGGATGTTATTATATCTGAAGTTGACTGTGGTACAATAAGAGGTGTCGAAACTGAAGCCTTAAAAGAAGGTGAAGATATAAAGGAAACACTTGCAGAAAGAATCCTGGGAAGGGTAGCTACACACGATGTAGTAAATCCTCTCAATAAGGAACTTGTAGTAGCAGCAGGTGAAGAGATAGATGAAGAAAAAGCTGAGATAATCTCAAACTCTCCGATAGAAGCAGTAGAAATAAGGTCAGTATTGACTTGTGAGTCGAAGAGAGGGGTTTGTGCGAAGTGTTATGGTAGGAATCTTGCAACGGGTAAAATGGTGGAAGTAGGTGAGGCGACAGGAATCATAGCAGCACAGTCCATCGGTGAGCCCGGAACACAGCTTACTCTAAGAACTTTCCACATCGGTGGTACAGCAAGTAAGATCATTGCCCAATCACAGGTAACAACTAAGTTCGAAGGTAAGACGAAATTTGAAAACCTGAGATTAGTTGAGTACAAATCTGCGGTAGGTACTACATCAATGTCACTTAGCCGTAACGGAGTCATCAACATTGTAGATGATCACGGTTCGGTATTGACGAGGTATCACGTACCTTACGGTTCCAACCTGTTGGTTTCGGATAAGCAGAAGGTAGATAAAAATCAGATGCTATACGAATGGGATCCGTACAACTCTGTTATTGTGGCGGAGAATGACGGTACGATTAACTATGTAGATATGCAGGAAGGCAAGCAGTATGAGCTGATAAAAGATGAACAGACCGGACACTATCAAAAGACAGTAGTCGAAAGTAAAGATAAGACTAAGAGCCCGGCAATCCAGATTGTGGATGAAGAAGGAAATGCGCTAAGTACGTATTTAATTCCTGCAAAGGCTAACCTTCTTGTCGATGATCACACAGCCGTGAAAGCAGGAACAATTCTTGTCAAGATTCCGAGAGACTCCGGTAAAACCAGAGACATCACGGGTGGTCTTCCAAGAGTAACCGAGCTATTCGAAGCAAGAAGTCCTAATGACCCCGCAAAGATCGCTGAAATCGATGGCAGAGTCGAAATCGGTAAGCTTTCGAGAGGAAGCAGAGAGCTGAGAATACACAGCTTAGACGGAAGCAAGGTCGTTGATTATAAAGTGCCAATCGGAAAGCATATTCTCGTAAGAGACGGTGATATCGTCAAATCAGGTGAGCCATTAACAGGTGGTGCATTTGATCCGGTAGACATTCTAAAAATTCAGGGTGTATCGTCAGTTCAGGAGTATCTTGTTAATGAGATCCAGGAAGTTTACAGGATCCAGGGTGTAAAGATCAATGACAAGCACATTGAAGTAATTGTAAGACAGATGCTTCAAAAGGTTAAGATCACAGACCCGGGTGATACAAGGTTCCTTGAAGGTGATATCATCCATAAAAATCTTTTCACTGACGGCAATAATGAGCTGAAAGGAAAAGTAATAATAA
The DNA here is from genome assembly GCA_023429265.1 of Bacteroidota bacterium. Taxonomy (GTDB): domain Bacteria; phylum Bacteroidota; class Ignavibacteria; order Tepidaquicellales; family Tepidaquicellaceae; genus JAEYVS01. The sequence goes on from JAEYVS010000031.1 coordinate 16,467, forward strand.
CTGAAACAGGCGGAAGCAATCTAAAGATAGGCGATGTAATTACGAAGAAAGAAGCTAAGGACGTAAAGGCTGAACTGAAAAAGAAAGACAAAGAACAGATCAAGACACGCGATGCAATGCCATCAACAGCTGACGCAATTCTTCTGGGTATCACTCAGACTTCATTGACCACAGAGAGCTTTATCTCAGCAGCATCATTCCAGGAAACCACCAGGGTTCTCACTGATGCAGCTATTAAAGGTAAAGTAGATCATTTGTTAGGCTTGAAGGAGAATGTTATCATCGGACAGCTTATTCCAGCAGGAACAGGCCTCAAAAAATACCGCGACTTATTAGTTGTTAAGGAACGTGAAGCCTCTCAGCCGGATCATATTAAGGTTGAAGCCGAAGAAGAAGTACAGGTAGAGGCATAAACCAGCTTATTTCAGGCAATAATACAGCCATCCTATGAAAATAGGGTGGCTTTTTGTTTTCCCTCCCATAAATCCCAATATCCACCTAAAATAAATAATTTCATACAAATAATGTTTGACTTTTAAAAGAAATTAGTTATTTTTGTATATAAAGTGGGGAAAAGTGGGGAGATGTGGAGACCCCTCCCTTGATTTTCCGCAAAAATCAGCATTTTTTATGTTTCAAGGTCACGCTACATGCAATCTTGATGTCAAGTCCAGGCTTATGATTCCTGCAAAATTCAGGAAATATATGAAGCCCGAGGCTGACAATAAACTAATTCTTACCAGGGGTATGGAAAATTGTGTGCTGGTCTATCCCCAGGATGAGTGGGAAAAAGTAAAAATTGCATTAAGTGGATACAATTCATTTAATAAAGACCAGAGGTATTTTATCCGTGAATTTTTTATGTATGTGAATGAATGCGAATTGGATTCACAGAATCGAATTCTCATCCCACCACAACTCAAAGAATATGCTCAGCTGGATAAGGAAGTAGTAATGCTCGGACTGATGGATAAGATGGAGATATGGAATCCCAAACTCAAAGATGAGTATGATAAGTCACAGACTCAGTCATATGAAGAAATAGCTGAGAAGGTCTCCGAAATAATCACAGCCAATAACAACGGCGGAATATCCACTTAGATGAAGGATGATTTCCATACACCCGTTCTTTTAAATGAAGCTGTAGAGTATCTATTGAATCCCGAAATAAAAGACCAGATCATTGCCGACTGTACTCTTGGCGGAGGCGGTTATTCTGAACTTATCTGCAAAGAAACATCAGCCGATAGCAAAGTGATCTGCATAGATAAGGACCTGAATGCTCTGAAGCATGCAAAAGAAAGGCTGAAGGAATGGGAAGCAAAGACTGTCTTTGTGAACGGAAATTTTGGTGAGCTAAGTCAACTGCTTAATGAGACAGGAATAGGCAAAGTAACCGGGATTGTGATGGACCTTGGGCTTTCGTCATACCAGCTGGAAGCAGAAGAGGGATTCAGTTTTATGAGAGATACAAAGCTGGATATGAGGGCTTTTAAAAGGGATGAAGTCACCGCAGCGGAAATACTCAATGAATACCCGGAATCAGACTTGAACAGAGTTTTTGAAGAATATGGTGAAATAGGGAACGCTGAAAGACTCACAGCCGCTATTGTCAAAAGCAGAAAGAAGAACGAAATCATTAGCACTTTTGACCTGGTGGGAATAGTAGATAGTGAATACAAAATAGACCAAAAGAACAGAATTAATTTTTTGGCAAAGATATTCCAGGCATTAAGGATAGAGGTTAACAGGGAAATGCAAAACCTGGAAAATGTTCTCAAAGATTCTGAGGAACTACTGGTAAGCGGCGGTAGGTTGGTAGTTGTTTCATATCATTCGTTGGAAGATAGAATAGTAAAGAATTTTTTAAGAGAGAAAGCAAAGAGAGAGAAAATTTCCAAATATAAGGAAACGGAATCAAAAGATAGTCCGAAATTGAAATTACTTACAAAAAAAGCCATAAAGCCGGACTATAAAGAAGTGAAAGAAAATCCGAGAGCCAGAAGCGCAAAGCTTAGAGCTGCAGAGAAGATATAAGAAGATATAAAATTGAAAAGAAATTCGCACATAGAGGAAAAAAAATCAAAAGTAAAGATCTCAATCTTTTACGCGCTTTTGTCATTAACCCTGATTGCAGTGCTTACGGTCTTTTACATCAGCAATATCATCGCGTCCAATAACCTTTCTGTAGAGAATAATAAGCTAAAGGATGAAGTAAACTCCATAAAGCAAACAAATGATTTTCTCATGACCGAGGTGGAAAAACTTAGCAGCTTTGAGAGAATTAAAGTGGCAGCTGGAGAAAAGCTGAATATGGTTTACTCTGACTCAGTCATAGATGACAATAAGGTAATAATTTTAAAGAAATCTGATATTGAAAATAATTAAAGCTTCTTGAAGGATAACTTCAAAATAAAAACAGATCCAAACCAAAAGTATAACCGCAGAATAAACTTCTTCGCGGGTGTCTTTACATTACTATTTATTGCCGTGGCAGTGAAATTATTTGTCATTCAGGTAATGGATTCTGAAAAATATAAGATAGCAGCGAAAAAGCAGTATGAAACCAAGGTTGTACTTTACCCTTCTCGCGGATTGATATTCGATAGAAATATGAACCTGTTGGTGTCAAATTCCTACCGGGTATCGCTGGCGGTAGATCCAAATATGGTCGAGGAGCCTGAAAAGCTGGCAGATCTTTTGGCGGGTAAGTTTAATAAAGATAGGAATGAATATCTGCAAAAGATCACAGCTGAGAATACATCTTTTGTCTATCTGGAAAGAAAAGTCGATCCGGAGAATGTTGGAGGTTTGGATTCACTTGAAATGCCAGGGCTTATAGTGATGACAGAGCCCACCAGGGTATATAATTATGGTTACCTCGGATCACAGATATTAGGTTTTACAAATAATGAGAACCAGGGACAAATGGGTATTGAGATGTCCCTGAACGACAAACTTGCAGGTAAAGACGGTTTTATGATAATGCAGAAGGATGGCAAGGGAAACACAAGACCTGCAATGAATTATCCCCGAAAAGAACCATTGAAGGGAAACAATATAGTTTTAACAATAGATATTAACATACAGAGAATCATTGAAGAAGAGCTGGCAAAAGGAATAAGAGAGTTTAACGCGGACGGCGGGAAAGTGGTAGTTCTTTCGACACAGACAGGTGAAATACTGGGAATGAGCTCGTATCCTACATTCGATCCCAATAACATAAGCTCGGCAGACACGGTTGGAATGCGAAATAAAGTACTCTCCGATATCTACGAGCCGGGATCCACATTCAAGTTAATCACGGCTGCCGGCTCGTTAGAAGAAAATCTGGTTGATGTGTCTACAATCATTAATACCCAGGCTGGCGGCGAATTTATGGTAAAGGATGAACACGGATCCAGTTCAATGACATTCCAACAGGCATTAGAACAATCTAGCAATGTTGGGATGATGAGAACAGCAAGGATGCTTGGTTCTGAAAGACTTTACAAATACTCAAGGGATTTTGGTTTCGGAATTTATACAGGAGTTGAATTACCCGGGGAGAATAGAGGCCTTTTAAAGCGACCCGTAGATTTTACACCCCAGACACTCGAATATATGTCTATAGGGTACCAGGTTATGGTAAATGGTATGCAGCTCGCTACCGCATACGCGACAATTGCAAATAACGGTATGATGATGGCGCCTTACGTTTTAAAAAGAGAATTAGGGCTGGATGGAAAGGTGTTATTTGAAAACAAACCTACGGAAGTAAGACAGGTGATATCACAGATAACAGCGCAGAAAATAAATATGCTTTTATTTGGAGCGGTTCAAAGAGGTACGGGTACCATAGCACAGGTTGAAGGAGTAAATGTATCCGGGAAGACCGGTACGTCACAGAGGCTTGTCAATGGAAAATATTCGAGCGCATCACATAATGCTTCATTTGTCGGATTCTTTCCGTCAGAGAATCCGGTGATCCTGATAACCGTTATCATCGATAATCCTAAATCAGGGCAGTATTATGGAGGCGCGGTATCAGCTCCGATTTTCAGAAATATTGCTACCAGGATTGTCGGCTATAAAGGACTTTCCGATTATTCAAGTGCGCAGCTCATTAATGCAAACTATGAGAAACTAAATCAAAACGAATACGAATCTGCGGCATTTACAGATAATGAAATATACCTCCCAAACATTGTAAATCTGAGAGAGCAGGATGCATTGGATATCCTTAGGGAGAAGGGCATCAGATATGAAGTAGTTAAAGATAAAACCGATATGAAAACAGAAGACCAGGGGGAATATATCGTGGCAGATCAATATCCCGAGGCAAATACTTTGTTTAAGCTGAATCCTCAGGAATACGTTAAAGTGCATCTTGTTAAAAAGCAGGCGGGTAAGCAGGAGCTATATCTTGTGCCTGACGTAACAAACCAAAGCCTCAGGAAAGCCATAAATACACTTGTGGCTGCCGGTTTTAACGTACAAATCAGCGGAAGCGGTAGAGTTATCGGACAGAGTCCGGACCCGAAATCAAAGGAGCTTCAAAAGACTACGGTTACATTATTTTGTGAAAACGAATAATCGATTTATGAATGATTAAATTTTCTGAGTTAGCTGGAGATAGTTCATTAAAGAATGCCGGGGTAAAAGATGATTTTGAAGTAAAAGGGTTAACGTACGATTCCAGGAAGGTACAGGAAGGTTTTGTGTTCTTTGCAATAATAGGGTATGAAGATGACGGTAATAGATATATAGAAGACGCGCTGGCTAAAGGTGCCGGAGCCATAATAACAGAAAGAATTGAAGGAAATGAATATACTGCCGGATTAGTGAATGGAAACAGTCGGAGGTTATATGAAGCGCAGGATATCAGAAAAACGATGGCTGAAATGAGCAGAATCTTCTACCGTGACCCTGCGAGCGAGATTAAAGTGGTAGGAATCACAGGCACTAACGGCAAGACAACCTGCACTTATTTGATGAAGGCAGTGATGGACAAGGCAGGATATAAAACCGGTTTAATAGGTACGATAAGCTATATGTCCGGTGGAGAAAAAAAGGGCTCGACACTGACTACCCCGGATTCGATAGAGATATTCGGGATGCTGAGGGAAATGGTCGACAATGGAATGGAGTTTTGTGTAATGGAGGTATCTTCGATTGCCCTGGAGTTAAAAAGAGTTTATGGAGTCGATTTTAAAGCTGCGGTCTTTACGAATTTGAGCAGTGAACATCTGGACCTCCATTCAAATATGGAGAATTACTTTAACGCGAAGAAGATATTGTTTGATGGATTGAGTGAGAATAGTTACGCGGTATCAAATAAGGATGACGAATATGGTGAAAGGATCTTTGGAAGTACAAAAGGAGAAAGAATATTTTACTCGATTGATAAAGAAAGTGACTATAAGGCAGAGGACATTAAGATGGGAATAGAAGGAATTGAATTTACAGCGGTAACAAAAAACGGAGATTTTACTATGAAAAGCGGTTTAACAGGAAGGTTTAACGTTTCAAACATTCTTGCTGTGATGGCAACGGCTAATGCTTTACGGATTGATATGAGTATCATCCGGGAAGCAATCGCCGATTTTCGTGACGTAGACGGCAGATTCACCCGCATAGAACTTCCTAATGGCGCTTATGCCGTTGTTGATTACTCTCATACATCTGATTCTCTAAAGAATGCAATCGAAGCGGCCCGCGAGATAGTAAATGCGCGGGGCAGCGGCCGGGTAATTACCGTTTTCGGATGTGGCGGCAACCGAGACACGACAAAGCGTCCCGTAATGGGAAAATATGCCACAAGTCTTTCAGATTATACATTTATTACCTCAGACAATCCAAGGTTTGAAGATCCTATGGCTATAATAAACCAGGTATTGACCGGTGTGGAAAACCCGGAAAATTACGAAATAGAGGAAAACAGAGAGGCTGCTATTAGGAAAGCTATCGAATATTCAAAAGAAGGCGACATTGTTTTAATATGTGGTAAGGGACACGAGACATACCAGGAAATCAAAGGTGTTAAGACACATTTTGACGATAAGGAAATGGTAGCAAAATATTCATCTCTTGCAGTATGATAAAGCTTGAGGATTTTTTAAGCTTACAAGGAAGCAAGATACATAATAGAGTTTACTTTAGGAGAAGTAGTATCACCGGTGTAAGTATTGACTCGCGCACCGTAAAAAAGAGCGAGGCGTTCTTTTCAATTAAAGGTGAAAGTACCGACGGCCATAAATTTCTCAGGGATGTAGTGAAGAAAGGGGTTAGTTTAGTAATTATAAACCGGGGAAGTCTGGCAGCCGTTAAAAAAATTTTAAGTGAAACCTCTTATATCACGGTACCTGACACAATCCTTGCTTTGGGGGAGTTAGCCCGAAACCACCGGCGGAAGTTCGACATTCCTGTTTTGTGTATCGGTGGAAGCAACGGCAAAACGACCACTAAGGATCTAGTCAGCGCGGTACTTTCATCTAATTTTAACGTTCTTAAGACAGAAGGTAATTTTAATAATCACATAGGATTGCCTTTGACGCTGTTAAGGTTGAAAAAGAAGCATGATTTCGCGGTGCTTGAAGTAGGATGCAGTCATTTTGGCGAGATTAAATACCTGAATGGAATTGCGGAGCCTTGTTTCGGGATGGTGACGAACATAGGGAAAGAGCACTTGGAGTTCTTTAAAAATGAAAAAGGTGTAGCTAAGGCGGAATTTGAACTTTATGATTATCTCAGGAAGAAAAAAAGCGCTGTTTGTTTTATAAATATGGATGATAAATTCATCAGAGAATATGCAAAGAAAGTTAATGATGATAACAAGTATACATATTCATATGGATACAAAACAGATGTGAAGGGAAAGTTCATAAAGTTTAATAGAGACTTTGAGCCGGTAATAAAAGTCACCGGTTATGGAAAAGAGTTTGATGTAAGGATCTCGACATTTGGAAAGCACTCGATATACAATGGACTTGCGGCTGTGGCAGTTGGGTTGTTTTTTGGAGTTTCACAAGCAAAAATTAAAAAAGCCCTGGGTAATTTTAAACAGGCAAGTTCAAAGAGAATGGAAATAACCAGGAGTAAAGGAGTGATCTTTGTCAATGATGCTTACAACAGCAATCCTAACTCAGTTGTTATGGGATTAGAAACGATGAATGAATATAAGGGTAAAGGCGAAAAATACGTTGTTCTTTCGGATATGCTTGAGCTCGGCAGGACAAGTAAGAAAGAGCATTCAGAAATTGGAAAGCTTGTGAAAAAGATGGGATTCAGAAACCTATACACTTACGGACCTGACTCTTATAATACTTTTAAAGCAGCCATCGGAGTCGAAAATAATTTTTACTTCGAAACAAAAGAAGACATGACAGGAATGCTGAAAGCGGTTTTGAATGACGGTGATGTTGTTTACATAAAAGGCTCCAGGGGAATGAAGATGGAAGACGTATTAAATAGATTATTAAACTAAATATACACTCTAAATGCTCTATTCCTTAGCGGAATATTTGAATGCTAACTTTAATCCCCCGGGATTTGATGTATTCCAATTTATAACATTTAGAGCCGCTCTTTCAGCGATAACAGCGCTCATTATAGGTTTTTTTGTAGGACCAAAGATCATTAAGATCCTTCAAAAAAAGCAGATCGGTGAAGCAAAGAAGGAAGATGGACCGGAATTCCACTGGTCAAAGGCAGGCACACCGACTATGGGCGGATTAATAATACTGATATCCACACTGGTGCCGGTATTACTGTGGGGAAACCTGGGAAATATATATGTGCTAATAATTTTGTTTGTAACGATTGCTCTGGGCATTGTAGGGTTTACCGATGATTACCTTAAGGTAATAAAAAAATACAAGAAAGGGCTTGTTGCAAAATATAAACTGCTGGGTCAGTTTATAGTTGGTTTGATAGTTGCTCTTGTAATATATTTTGCGCCTCAGTTTGAGGGAATAAATACAATAACTACGATACCGTTTTTAAAAGGTGTCGAATTTGATTTTTCGATCTTTTACATACCGATAATAATTTTCATTATTATCGCGACGTCGAATGCAGTAAACCTGACAGACGGACTCGATGGACTGGCGACAGGAACGGTGGGAATTGTGGTTCTTACGCTCGGAATAATTGCATATGTGTCTGGAAACATCCTAACGGCTGATTACCTCGACATCATTTACCTTAAGGGTTCCGGCGAACTCTCGGTGTATTGTACTGCTTTAGCCGGAGCTGCCCTTGGGTTTCTATGGTTTAACGCTTATCCCGCCCAGGTCTTCATGGGTGACACTGGATCTTTGGCACTGGGCGGGGCGGTCGGGGCTTTAAGTATACTCGTAAAGAAGGAATTTCTCCTGCCCGTTCTGGGTGGAATCTTCTTTGTCGAAGCTCTAACGGTGATTATGCAGAGGTATTATTTTAAGTACACAAAGAATAAGTATGGAGAAGGAAGGCGGATATTCAGGATGGCTCCCATTCATCATCATTTTGAGATGACGGGAGTACCGGAGCCCAAGATAGTGATGAGGTTTTACATAATTGCGGTAATACTTGCTATCGTTACGATGGCAACCTTTAAGCTCAGATAGAATTGACATTAGACGAGATTCAAAATAGTTCTTTTACAATCTTAGGCGCGGGGAGAAGCGGAATAGGGATCGCAAAGCTCCTTAAAAAATCAGGAGCCAGGGTTTTCCTTAGTGACGCGAATCCTGAAGACAAGCTTAGTTACCTGGACACGAGAATACTTGATAAGGATGGAATAGAATTTGAGCTGGGTGGTCATTCCGAAAGAATTTATGAAAGCGATGTATTCATCAAGAGTCCTGGTATTCCACCGGACAGCGAAGTAACAATAGAGGCTCAAAAGCGCGGGAAGAAGGTAGTAAGTGAGATTGAAGCAGGATACTGGTTCTGTGAAGCGCCCATAATAGCAATAACGGGAACCAACGGTAAAACAACAACGACAGTATTAACAGGTGAGGTCTTTAAAAATGCCGGAATGGATGTCAAAGTTTGCGGTAACGTTGGGCTGGCTTTTTCAGAGATAATACCTGAAGTAACAAAAGAATCGGTTGTGGTTCTCGAGGTCAGCAGTTTCCAGTTAGACAGCATTGAAGATTTTAAGCCGAAAGCGGCAGTGTTCTTGAATTTCAAAGATGATCATCTGGACTGGCATAAAACAACGGAAAACTATATGACAGCTAAGATGAAGATAACAATGAACCAGGATGTGAGTGACGTTTTTATTTATAATCACGATGATGATGAGATAGTAAACAAATCCGGCAATGTCCGGGCAAAAAAAGCAAGTTTTGGAATGAACAAAGACAATGTAAATACAGGGTGTTTTATCAAGGATAAAGAGATCATTTATTACAAAGATCAAATGAATGAGTCAATAATAAACATAGATGAAGTTTTCATTAAAGGCCTGCATAACCTTTATAACTCAATGGCAGGTATTCTTATAGCGAAGGAATTCGGAATCTCAAATGAAGTAATAGCCGGCACTTTAAGGAATTTTAAAGGTGTAGAGCACAGGATAGAATTTGTGAGAGAGCTTAATGGTGTAAAGTATTATAACGATTCAAAAGCAACTAATGTTGAATCCACAAAAATGGCATTAATGAGCTTCGATAATATTGTATTGATAATGGGTGGATATGGGACTGCTGATATAAAAGGAATTCGTGGGTTAATTGACGAAAGAGTGAAAAAGATTATCGCGGTGGGAGATTCAAAAGACTTAATAAAAGAACAATTTGGCGAAATGGTTACCAAAGTAAATACTTATGAAGAAGCTGTAAACACAGCATCAAAGGATGCAGGGCAGGGCGATGTAGTGCTGCTTTCACCTGCTTACAAGAGCTATGATATGTTTAATAATTTTGAAGAAAGAGGAAATGAATTTAAAAGAATAGTTAATTCACTAATCTGATGACTGAGGAAAAAGGGAAAATAGATATTTGGATCTTACTGCCGGTATTGTGCTTGCTCATATTCAGCATAGGGGCAGTGTATAGCGCGAGCTCTTCATTTGCTCTGGATGAGTTTTCAGACCCCACATACTTATTCAAACAGCACGCGATGAGGGTGATTGCTTCGATAGTATGTATTTTTCTTTTTGCAAAGATAGACTATAGGTATTTACAGGATATAAGTAAGCCCCTTATAATTATCTCGATATTATTATTGCTCTATATCTTCATAGGAGGGCAGACAACGGTTAAAGGAGCGGCTCGATGGATATTCATAGGACCATTCAGCTTTCAGCCGTCTGACCTGGCTAAGTTCACACTTATGATCTATATGGCTGCATTGCTTGTAAGGAAGAAAGATTACGCGTGGATGTTGTACCGGGGATATTTGCCGATTTTATTTTACTTGCTTCTGGTGACAGCACTGGTGGCTTTACAGCCGAATTTCTCTACGTCACTAATAATATTCGGAACAGGGATATTGATACTTATGAATTCAAATGTAAAGAAAAAGCATATTATGTATACGGTGGTTGCATTGATCCCAATTGCGATTATATTCGTGCTTTCGAAAGCATATATCATAGGAAGATTAACTTCCCATGCTGAATATACCGGCGGCGGTGATTCGAATTATCAGCTGTACCAGGCAATCATTGGCTTCGGTAATGGCGGACTTACCGGGATCGGTCCCGGAAACTCTCTCCAGAGAGAGTTTTTTCTGCCAGAGGCGCATGGTGACTTTATATATTCCATCATCGGTGAAGAATATGGATTCATAGGTACAATGGCTGTATTGATACTCTTTATGGTTATAATGTTCAGGGGATTCAAGATTTCAAAGGAAATCAAGGATGATTTCGGAAGATACATTGCATTCGGGATCACGGCTGTAATTACAGCTTATGCTGTTATTAATATGTTCGTTTCGACAGGTATAGCTCCGACTACAGGTGTGCCGATGCCATTCATAAGCTATGGTGGTACCGCTATGATCATAAATTCGATAGCGATAGGAATATTATTAAATATATCATCATTCAGAAGCGAACCAAAAGAGACATTCACGGAAGAACCCGAAGGGGAGGTACTTAAATTTTAATGAAAGTTCTCTTTGCCTGCGGGGGAACCGGCGGACACATATACCCGGCAATAGCAATTGCCGAAGAAATAAAGAAAATTGACAGGGATGCTGAAATACTTTTTATAGGAGCAAAAGGTAAGATAGAGGAGAAGATTGTACCGGCTAACGGATACAATCTCAAAACGGTAACAATAAAAGGATTAGAAAGAAAGAAGTTATTTAAGAATTTAACTTTACCATTAAAAATATTCGGAGCTGTGAAAGATTGCAGAAAAATAATAAAAGAGTTTAATCCCGACCTCGCGATAGGTACAGGCGGGTATGCAAGTCTTCCGGCAATTTATGCTGCCGCAAAGCTCGGAGTTCCAACGCTTGTTCAGGGCGGTGATTCATTTCCGAGTAAAGTGACAAAGTTTTTATCCAGGTATGTTGATAAAGTAGTGATCAATTTTGAGGAAACAAGAGAGCATTTGAAAAGAAAAGAAAAGATAGTGAAGTTTTCGCATCCCGTCAGGTCATCATTAGATGAAATTTCTAGGGATGTTGCAAATGAGTTGTTTGGCTTTGAGCCGGGTAAAAAGACCATATTCATATTCGGAGGAAGTCAGGGCGCAAGAGGAGTTAATACGGCGATTGAAGAGATTGCAGATGACCTGAAGGCAATGAACGTTAATATCATATGGCAGACCGGAAAATCCGATTTTGAAAGAATACACGGGAAGTTCAACAATGGTAATATTAAAGTATATGAGTATATAGAAAATATCGGTCATGCATACAGAATTGCTGACCTGGTTATCTGTAGGGCAGGTATTAGCAGTATAATGGAACTTTCGACACTTGGAATGGCTGCGTTACTAATACCTTATCCTTATGCCGCAGAAAATCATCAGGAAAAAAATGCCAGGACCATAGAGAGAGCAGATGCCGGCCTGGTATTGGAAGAGGGTGAATTAAAAGATAAGCTGCTGGTCACGATAAAGACTACAATTAACGATGAAGATGCTCTGAAAAAAATGCGGGTAAATATAAAACAATTTTCCGATCCAAATGCGGCGCGAAAGATAGCGGAAGAAGCATTAAAACTGGTTTCATAAATGTCACAACCTGATATTGAAATATTGAATGGAGTAAAGAAAGTTCATCTGATTGGAATCGGGGGAATTGGAATGAGCGGTATTGCCGAATATCTGGCAAAGCAGGGATATGAGGTGACCGGTAGCGACTCTTCGATGACTCCAATAACCCAGAGACTCGTGGATATGGGCGTGAAGATAAGCGAAGGACATACCGGAGAGTACCTGACTCGTGAAACAGACCTTGTGGTTTATACTGCAGCTATACACGATGAAAACACTGAATATAAAAAAGCATCTGTCTTTGGGCTCAAAATGATAAAGCGAGCCGCGATGCTCGGGCATATCGTGAATGGAATGTACCTGATAGCTGTCAGCGGAACTCACGGTAAGACAACAACAACATCGATGATAGCAAAAGTTCTTCTGGATAATGGTTATGACCCTACGGTCTTTGTAGGAGGTAATGTGAGTTTTCTGGATGGAGCTGCAAGCAGGATTGGTGACGGGAAGTACGCGGTTGTCGAAGCTGATGAATATGACAGGAGCTTTCACCGGTTAAAACCGGACATCGCGGTGATAACAAATGTAGAGTATGATCATTCGGATATTTACAAGGATTTTTCTGATATGAAAAAGGCGTTCTCTGATTTTTGTAAGAATCTGAAAAAGGATGGAAAGATTGTTGCGTTTGGAGATGATGTGGATGTCAGGGAAGTTATAAAGAGCACAGGTTTAGATAATGTTACTTATTATGGATTTGATAAAGAAAATGATTATGTGGTGAGAGATGTAGAATATTCGGCAGATGGTGTAAACTTTAAGCTTAAGAAAAAGGACGTCCACCTGAATTTATTTGGTGATCACAACATACTAAATGCATCAGCGGCGAGAATTTCTTCAAAGATGATCGGAATAAAGTTTGAAGATTTTCAGGAAAGCATGAATACTTACGGTGGAGTGCAGAGAAGGCTTGAGCTAAAGTATGATTCAGATGTTAAGGTGTTCGATGATTATGCTCATCACCCGACTGAAGTGAACGCTACTATGGACGCTGTAAGAAATATGAACCCGGGAAGAGTGATTACGGTATTTCAGCCCCACTTGTATTCGAGAACTAATGATTTTAGCGGCGAATTTGCTGAAGCACTAAAAAAAAACGATATTTTCATCCTTGCCAGGATCTACCCGGCAAGGGAAGCTCCAATTCCGGGAGTTACAAGCAAGCTTATACTCGATGCTTTGACGACGGAAGACAGTACCAGGGCATTTTATATTGAAAACGAAAATGATATCTATACTAAACTATACGAAATAATGCAGAGTGGCGATTACATAATTTTTCAGGGAGCAGGGACTATAACCAATTATTGCAGTGAATTTGTACATCTTCTCGAAAAGAGAAAGGAAATGGAATCATGAAATTATCCATAAGAAAAATTGGTGTGCTTACGGTGCTCGTGCTGATTACCATTTCTGCCGTGGTGGTTTTAGCAAACAAATGGAGAAATGACGATCAGTTCAATAAGATAATCATTGAAGGTAATTATACCATCGCAAGAGAAGATATCCTCGCAGTCGCGAGATTAAAGGAAGACAGTTCCATTAGCATGGAAGACCTGAATATTGACCTTATACAGGATAGAATAGCGCTTCATCCCGAGGTTAAAAGAGTTTATGTCAGTAAGGAGCCGCCTGCTGAATTGAAGATACAGATTATTGAGAAAAACCCGATAGCAATACTTAATTCAGGCGCGGAAATGAAATTGATCGATGATGAACTGGAGATTTTTCCGTTCAATAATTATGAAAAGATGTTTGACCTGCCTGTCATTAGCGGATTAAAGGTAAAACCGACGAAAATTGAGCCAAATAAGCTTGATGAAGAAGACCTGAGGATTGCGGCATTCATTATTACAAATGCAAGAAAAGAAGGAAAGGCTTTGCATTACCAGATATCGGAAGTGAATATGTCAGACCCGGATAAAATAATAGTCTACTCCAATGAAAAGGCAGTACCGTTTTACTTTCCAAGAGGAAAAGGTAAGAGCATTGCGGATCCGGAATATCAGAAGATATTAAGAAATAAACTGGAAGTTTACCAGGAATACTGTGATAAGATATTAGCGACAGAAAAAGATGCTTCATATGTTGACCTGAGATTTTCTAACCAGGTTGTAGTGAATTTTAAAAGAAATATAATAACTCAAGAGAGCGATAGCTCTAAAGTGGAGGAAAATGAGTCCCAAAAAGAAAAAATCTAAAGCCAAAGACACGAGCGATATCATTGTAGGTTTGGATGTCGGCACTACAAAGATTTGCGTGATAGTAGCGCGGGCTGGAAATAATGACAAGCTTGACATTCTTGGTATTGGAATGGCTCCTTCTGACGGGCTGCACAGAGGCATTGTAGTGAACCCTCATAAGACGATTGACTCCATACAAAAAGCCATCACCGAAGCTGAGCTTAATTCCGGTGTTGAAGTCGAGTCAGTGACGGTTGGTATAGCGGGGCATCACATTAGGTGCATCCAATCGAGCAGTACTGTAGGTATCAACAATCCTGAGCGAGTCATACAGGAAGAGGACATTGAAAGACTTGTTGAGCAGGCTCGCATTATGAAGCTTCCCAGCGATACAAAAATTATAGATGTAATTCCGCAGGAATACATTATCGATGGTAAGGATGGAATTTTCGAAACTCCCGTTGGTATGTTCGGAGTAAGGCTCGAAGCCAAGGTAAACATCATAACTGGCCTGGTTTCGTCAATAGATGACCTTTCAAAATGCGTAACAAGCTGCGGCGTAAACATAGACGACATAGTGCTCGAACCAATAGCATCATCATACTCCGTTCTGGATGAGACAGAAAAAAAAGTAGGCGTCGCAATGATAGACATAGGCGGAGGTACAACCGATATAGCTGTTTTCAAAAAAGGAGTCCTTAAATATACAGCAGGAATCGGCATCGCGGGAAATCTTGTGACAAATGATGTAGTCGAAGCTCTGGGAATAGCCGAAAACGAAGCTGAAAGAATTAAACGGGAATACGGCTATGCATCCGTTAGCGAGATTCTTAATGACGAGACCATTACGGTAGAGGCAATAAAGGGAAAAATCCCCAAAAAGACCAAAAAAAGCATTCTGGCGAGGATCATCCAGGCAAGAATGCAGGATATATTTGAGCTTGCGGCGATAGAGATACAAAACTCGATGATTGCCAATGAGCTTCACGCTGGTGTTGTTGTTACGGGCGGAGGTTCACTGGTAAAAGGGACCAAGGAACTGGCTGAAACCATAATGGGAACAGACGTAAATCTTGGTATTCCTACAGGTTTAACAGGAGGTTTAATTAAAGAGGTTGAGAGTCCCATATTTGCTACAGGAGTTGGGCTGGTATTGTATAGATATAAAACTCTTCACGAGAATGATAAGCCTGTATTCGAAAAAGCTTCACACGCTAATGACCGTAAGAAAAAGAATGTTAATATGAAGAATATTTTTTCAAAGATAAAAGAGTGGTTCGACGAGCTCTAAAATTTATAAACATAGCAATCAAAAAATAATATTAATCAGCAATCAGTCAAATAATAGAAAGGGCAACAAAAAATGGCAATCAGATTACTTACCAACGAATTACGTAATGCCAAGATCCGCGTAGTAGGTGTTGGCGGGGGCGGCGGTAATGCCCTCAATACTATGATCCATAAAGGTATAGAGGGAGTGGAGTTCATTGCGGTAAATACCGATCTGCAGGCGCTTGAAAACAGCCAGGCAGACCAGAAGATCCAGGTAGGCAAGAACCTTACCAGCGGTCTTGGAGCAGGTATGAATTTTGAAACAGGCAAAAAAGCGGTTGAAGAAAACAGGGATGAGATCGAAAGAGCTTTATCCGGCAGCGACATGGTTTTTGTAACAGCCGGAATGGGCGGCGGTACAGGTACGGGAGGAGCTCCTGAACTTGCGCGAATTGCGAAGAGCATGAATGCTCTCGTGGTCGCTATTGTAACCACTCCTTTTAAATTCGAAGGAAAGCCCCGCATGCAGCAGGCTATTCTTGGAATTGAAAATCTTAAGCAGGAAGTGGACAGTCTCATCGTGATCCCAAACCAGAAAATATTCGAACTGATCACAGGGGATACTACCAAGCGTGAGGCATTTGAAATGGCTGACAGAGTGCTTTACAATGCCACAAGAGGCATCTCACAGATTATAACCAAAACAGGTGAGATCAATGTGGACTTTGCCGATGTACGCACAATTATGAAGGATATGGGAGATGCAATGATCGGTACCGGACTTGCTTCAGGTGACGAGAGAGCCCTTAAGTCCGCCAAGGATGCGCTTTCAAATCCACTGCTTGAAGAAATTGATATATCAGGCTCAGCGTGTGTGCTGACAAACATATGCAGCAATGGAAACATCAAAATGTCGGAAATAGAAAAGATCAATGAGCTTATTCAGAGCGAAGCCGGTGAAGATGCTAAGTACATCTTTGGCGTGGTGGATGATGAAGGAATGGGTGATGAAATTATGGTCACGGTTATTGCAACAGGTTTCCGCGGTGTTGCTCAAAGAAAGGAAGATGAAGAAAACAGAAGAATGATCCAGGAAAACATAATTTTCCCGGATAAGACCGACACAGGAAAGATCACCAAGATCCCGTCCGCTGAAGAACTGGCTGAACTGGATATTCCTGCCATAAAACGCAGAAAGATCTTGATAAGTGAGGATCTCAGCGAGGATGAAGTTCACGATTCATCTTCAGATGACGATGATGATCTGGGATTCAGCGAATTCGACATTAATGAAGATTTCAAAAAGCCTGCCTTTTTAAGAAGGCAAATGGACTAAATTTAGTATAAATCCGTAATTTTTGTGTATATTTTTTGATGTTGCAAAATCGATTTAGCTAAATTAATTTGTAGTAGTTCTTATTATATCTGACTTATACAGAAAGGTGGAGGGATTAGGCCCTGCGAAGCCTTGGCAACCGTCCGAAGAAAAGGAAAGGTGCCAATTCCTATTTTCCGTTTGACTGCGGAAAGAAGATGAGTCAGTAGGATTTAGCTAATCGAAAAATTAACTTTCTATTATAACAAATCTCTACTGATGCCGGTAGAGATTTTTTTTTTGGCATAAAAATATGAGCAAAGACATAAAAGAGATTCTAAAAGAGAGAATACTGGTTCTCGATGGAGCAATGGGAACATTGATCCAGGGATATAGCCTTACCGAAGAAGGCTACCGTGGCGAGAGATTCAAAGATCACCCCTCTCCATTGAAGGGTAATAACGACCTTATAGCGCTTACACAGCCGGAGATATTAAAGGAAATTCATCTTAAATACCTCGAGGCAGGCGCAGACATCATCGAAACAAATACATTTACTTCGACAAGCATATCCCAGGCAGATTACGGCCTCGAGGCAGCAGTGTTTGACATTAATTTCCATTCCGCTAAAATTGCTAAAGAAGCAGCGGACGAATATACAAAGAAAGATCCTTCCAGCCCAAGATTTGTTGCAGGTTCTATAGGACCTACAAATAAAACAGCTTCTCTTTCTCCTGATGTTAATAACCCCGGATATAGAGCAGCAACATTTGATGAATTTGTTGATTCATATTACGAACAGGTTAGCGCGTTGGGAGAAGGCGGAGTTGACCTGCTGATGGTTGAAACAATATTTGATACTCTTAATGCAAAGGCAGCATTGTTTGCCATAGAAAAATATTTCCAGGATAATAATGTAAGACTCCCGATAATGATATCGGGGACTATCACAGACAGAAGCGGCAGGACCTTATCAGGACAGACTGTGGAGGCATTCCTGTATTCTGTTTCGCACGTAGATATGCTCTCCATTGGATTTAACTGCGCTCTCGGAGCGGATATGTTATTTCCATACATTCAGGAACTATCGGAAAAATCCGAACATCTTGTCAGCGCTCATCCTAATGCAGGGCTCCCGAATCAATTCGGAGAATATGATGAAACTCCCGAACTAATGGGTAAATATCTCGAGGATTTTCTAAAAGAAGGACTGCTGAATATAGTAGGCGGATGCTGCGGTACTACGCCTGAACATATAAGAGTAATAGCTGAAACAGCGAAAAAATATCCTCCGCGTAAACCTCCCGTAATAGAAAGACTTCCAAGGTTCAGCGGGCTCGAGCCGCTAGTTATTTATGAAGGAGCAAACTTTGTTAATATCGGTGAAAGAACAAATGTAACAGGTTCGGCTAAATTCCTTAAGCTGATTAAAGAAGATAATTTTGAGGAAGCACTATCCGTTGCCCGCCACCAGGTTGAGGGCGGAGCCCAGATGATTGACGTGAATATGGATGAAGGTATGCTTGATTCCGAGGAGTCAATGACGAGATTTCTTAATCTTATCGGTTCCGAACCTGACATAGCGAAACTTCCCCTGGTTATCGATTCATCTAAATGGACAGTGATCGAGGCGGGACTAAAGTGTGTGCAGGGAAAAAGCATCGTTAATTCCATTTCCCTCAAAGAAGGTGAAGAGAAATTCAAAGAATATGCAAATAAAGTAAGGATGTACGGTGCTGCCGTTATTGTTATGGCGTTTGATGAAAAAGGTCAGGCTGATACATTTGAAAGAAAGATAGAAATCTGTAAACGCGCTTATGATATTCTTACAAAGGAAGTAGGTTTTCCGCCTCAGGATATTATCTTTGACCCTAATATTCTTGCGATTG
>JAEYVS010000035.1 GCA_023429265.1 Bacteroidota bacterium
GGTACCAGCTGGTCTTTAACAGGTGGAACATCTGTTTCATTCCAATGGCAGCAAAAAGTAAATCCATCTCCATCAGGTATTGGAAATACTCTTTGTCCTCACCCAACAAATAGAGATGCAATGTATGTAGTTTATGGTACCACAGTCTACATTAGCTGGGATAGAGGAGAAAATTGGGCTGTTGTTGGAACAATTTCCGGTGGAGGTTCTACACATTCATTTTATGTTAGTCCTGTTGACACAAATATCTGGATAGCTGCAACCACAGGTGGTACGGACAGAGTAACAAGATCTACAAATTACGGTGCTACATGGACCACAGTTGTTTCAAGAAATTTCAGTAACTACGGACAGCCTCTCGAAATGGATCAAAATGATCCTAATTATTTCTATTTTGCGCCTGATGGAGGTGATTTTTATGTTTCTTCAAATGGTGGTGCAAACTTTTCTATCGTAAGTAATTATAACTTTAGAAGCCCCTGTGACATTATTGTGAAGTGGGGAGATTCTCAGACTATAATAGTTGGCGATGGTGTTACAGGTTCAGGACAGGCTCAATTTATAAAATCCACTAACGGAGGAGTAAACTGGACTGTTTCCAGAAATGCTGGAGCAAGTGAAATCCCTTCAATGTGTAATACTGTTTTTGCTCCTGAAGTTATGTACGGTACTGAATGGAGTGGAGGTACCGTTTACAGAACTACGAATAGCGGGACTAACTGGGATGTAGCTTCTAATAATGGTCAAAGCGGATGGGCATCTGATATTTGTCGTGAAGACCCAACTATGATTTTAACAGGAAGCTATGGTTCTAATGTTTGGCTATCAACAAATAATGGTGTAAGTTTTCCGTCCATTCAAAATGGTATAAGTGGCTCAGGAGCAGGAATGATTGTTCCCGAAAGAGGTTACTTACTAGATATGAGAACAAGTGCTTTATATAAGCTTCAGATAAGCTATGATGTAATTACGACTGTCGAAGAATTAACAGTTTCTACAAATATTCCTGATGCATATTCTTTACAGCAAAATTATCCAAACCCATTCAATCCGTCTACAAAGATCAGATATGACATTGCAAAGAATGGTATTGTAAAGTTAACTGTATATGACCAGTTGGGAAGACAGGTATCTGAGCTTGTTAACGGTACAAAAAATGCCGGAACTTATGAAGTAGAATTTAATGGCTCAAATTTAGCTTCGGGTATATACTTCTATAAACTCGAAGTACCGGGTCAAACATTCACAAAGAAAATGATACTTGTGAAGTAGTATAGAAAATACAACTGAACTTTTATATATTAAAAGCTGTATAAGGAATTACTTATACAGCTTTTTTTTTATACCTTCAACTTAATGCGTATTTTGAAGAAGATTTGGATTGACAATAACCGTAAATATTACTACCTTGTATATCGGGAACGTAATTTATTCCATATGCTATCCGGACATATGGTGAAAAAAATTATAATTTACTCAGAATAAGGAAACTATTGTAAAATCAATCCCGGATTTCATATCAAATGAATTTATTTCGTAAATATATGTTAAAACAAATAGCGTAAAAATCTACCATATTCTTAATCATCAATCTCTGATAAATGCTAAATAAGACAATATTTTCATACTCCGCTAAAACATTTGCCCTGTTTCTTTTTATTGTAATATCCTTGTCCGCTAAATCCGTAAATTCTCAAAGCAAAGATGAGATTATCCTGAAGGGCATGGATCATATGTACCATATGCGTCTTGACAGCGCAAAAACAGAGTACGATAAGATCATCCGAATGAATCCCAAAGACCCAGCGGGATATTTTTATCTTTCTCTTATTGAGTGGTGGAAAATAATCATAGACAAGGATGATGAATCCAATGATTCGAGGTTTTTCTCCGCAGTAGATAAGGTAGTGGAGGTATCTGAGGACGCGCTGGACAGGAATGAAGACGACGAGAACGCATTATTTTATAAAGGGGGAGCCATCGGCTACCGCGGTCTGGTTCATTCATTCAGAGAAAGCTGGCTGAAGGCTGCCGAAGACGGCAGAAAAGCGCTGAGCTTATTCCAGGATGCAGCGGAAATAAACCCGAACAACAAAGAAGTAATATTCGGGAATGGCATATATAATTACTTTGCGGAATATGTACCTGATAAATACCCGTTCCTTAAGCCACTGCTGATCTTATTTCCAAAAGGGGATAAGGTAAAAGGGCTGATGCAGATAAAAGAGACAGCAACAAATTCGACTTTCGCTAAGGTAGAAGCAAAGCTGATACTGAGCTATCTTTATCTCAGGTATGAAAAAAATTATAAAGAATGTGAATTTTATTCCAAGGATCTTTATAATCAATTTCCCGAAAATCCGGTTTTTGCTAAGTATCTGTATAATGCTTATGTAGGGGATGCTAAGTTTAATGAAGCGGTAGCGGGGTGGAAACAGGTGCTTCAATATGCCGATGAAAACAGGTTTGGATTTAACAATAAGAGCCTGATACGGGAGGCAAACTATTATGTTGGGTTTTGTATGATGCATACGGGACAAAATGAGGAATCGTTAAAATATTTGTTGAAATCGGAGCAATTATCCTATGAAATCGACAAAGGTGAAACAATGATCAAAGCCTTTACCATACTGTGGCTGGGTGTGGTGGACAGCAGGCTGGGGAATAAGGATAAGGCTCGCCAATACTTCGATACAGTGCTAAAAATGGAGAATTTTGGTGATTCTCACCAGCAGGCGGAAAAATATAGGTCCAGGCTTTAAAGACTATTATTATTGGTAAAATATTAATATATTTATTGTTCTAAAAATCAATGAGAAAGTGAGGTAAATAACAATTGATCAAAGTAATCGTACAGGATGGAGAATCCATCGATAAAGCATTAAAAAGATTTAAGAAAAAGTATGAAAAGGCAGGGATATTAAAGGAATTCAGGAGAAGAAAAGAATACGTTAAGCCTTCGGTACTAAAGAAAATGGAGAAGGAAAGAACTGTCAGGAAGAAGAGAAGAATCTTAGAAGAAGAGAATAATTAAATTTTTAATACGTTCCCGTATTCATAGCGGGATAAAACCCACTACATCACGATAGGTGGGTTTTTACGTTTTAGAAGCAGGCAATCGAGACAGATGGAAACGGTGAACGAAGCAAAATTAACTAAGTTTATTTCTGCTGAAGAAATCTCGGATATTGTCAGGGATATTGCTTCACGAATAAATGCAGATTATAAAGGCAGGAACCCTATACTTATCGGGGTCTTAAACGGAGCTTTTGTTTTTTTATCGGATTTGATCAGGGAGCTGGACATTGAGTGCGAGATAGATTTTTTGAAATTATCGAGCTACGGAAACGAAAAGATCTCTTCAGGTGATGTTACAATTCTTAAGGAGTTAAATTGCAATCCCGAGGGAAGAGACATCATCATAATTGAAGACATTGTCGATACCGGCGCTTCCATCGAGTTCATAAAAAAACTTCTTGAGAAAGAGAATCCTGCTTCGGTTAGATTTGCAACTTTACTTTACAAAAGCAGTAAATGTAATTTAGACTTTGAAATAGACTATAAAGGATTTGAGATTGAGGATAGGTTTTGCGTGGGCTACGGTATGGACTGGGCTCAAAAATACAGGAATTTAAAAGATATTTATGTGTTATAGCAATCATATAGAAGGGGCATAGATATGGATAACAATATGCAAAATAACAACAACAATAAGAACAATAATAATAAAGACGACTTTAACTGGAACCGTGTGTTTAAGATAGTTCTGGGATGGAGCGCTATACTTATCGGATTTTTCCTTTTAATGATCTACACAAAAGGCACCGACGCAAAGTACTCCGAGGTCTCTTTTAATAAGTACCAGCAGTTTTTAAGTGAAGGCAAAATACAGAGCGCGACCGTAAAGAAATCGGAAGACAATTACGAATTCATCGGGACTCTCAGACAGCCGGAAGCAATCGATGTAAACGGCAAGCCTTACACTATCGATAAATTTAATGTATTTCTACCATATACCAATGTAGATGATGCAGTGATCAAATCCTGGAGTGATAAGGGAGTTGATTTCACAATTGAAAAGGATGACGGAGGGTGGCTCGGACCATTACTGAGCGCATTACCTTGGATATTGATACTGGTTGTATGGATAGTAATTATGCGCAGGATGCAGTCAGGCGGCGGCGGACAAAGAGGAATTTTTTCCTTTGGTAAGTCTAAGGCAAAAATGCTAACCGAATCTTCCATAAAGGTAACCTTTAAAGATGTTGCCGGAGCAGACGAAGCAAAGCAGGAGCTTCAGGAAATAATTGAATTCCTGAAGAGCCCGGCGAAATTTCAAAAGCTTGGCGGCAAAATACCGCGCGGAGTGTTATTATTAGGTCCTCCCGGAACAGGAAAGACTTTGCTTGCACGGGCAGTTGCCGGTGAAGCAGGCGCACCATTTTTCTCAATCAGCGGCGCTGATTTCGTGGAAATGTTTGTCGGTGTAGGAGCATCCAGGGTAAGAGACTTATTCGAACAGGGTAAAAAAAATGCACCGTGCATAATATTCATAGATGAGATAGACGCTGTAGGGCGGCACAGAGGGGCAGGAGTAGGCGGTGGACACGATGAAAGAGAGCAGACTTTGAATCAGCTGCTTATTGAAATGGATGGTTTTGAACAAAATAATGGCGTAATTGTAATAGCATCAACCAACAGACCTGACATACTTGATCCGGCATTATTAAGACCCGGTAGATTCGACAGGCAGGTAGTGGTCGATAGACCTGACGTAAAAGGTAGAGAAGGAATTCTAAAGGTACACACCCGCAAGATTCCTCTTTCTAAAGATGTAAAGCTGGAAATAATTGCCAAGGGAACCCCGGGATTTTCCGGAGCTGACCTGGCAAATCTCGTGAATGAAGCTGCGCTTACTGCCGCGAGACGTGATGCGGATTCAGTGACAATGAATGATATGGACGAAGCTAAAGATAAGGTGATGATGGGTACTGCAAGAAAGAGCATGATAATCTCTGACTATGAAAAGAAAACGACAGCTTACCACGAAGTCGGACACGTAATCGTGGCAAAAATGATCCCAGAGGCTGACCCCGTTCATAAAGTAACCATTATCCCACGCGGAAGAGCATTAGGTGTGACAACTTATCTCCCGATCGATGAGAAACACAGTTACTCTAAAGAACATCTCGAAGCGATAATAGCATATGCAATGGGTGGCAGAGCAGCAGAAAAACTGGTGTTCAATGAATATACTACAGGCGCAAGCAATGATATAGAAAGATCCACCGGACTTGCAAAGAAAATGGTATGTGATTATGGAATGAGTGAAAAGCTTGGTCCTTTAAAATACAGCGAAAGACATGATGAGGTATTCCTCGGAAGAGAAATACAACAAAGAAGCGACCATAGCGAAGCTACACAGGTATTGATCGATGAAGAAATAAAAAGGATCATTCAAAATGCAATGGATAGAGCTGAAAGAATCCTTAAACAAAATGAGAATCTTCTTCATACAATGGCAAATGCTTTGTTGGAAAGAGAAACTCTTGAGTCTGAGGAAATAGACATTCTAATGCGCGGAGAAACATTACCTCCGATAGAAAAGAAACCGGAGCCCGTTGCTGAAACTGAAGTATCAGAAAAGAAGAAAAAGAAAAAAGAGGATACTTCATTCTCGCCGGGTGACATTGCACTTGCAAACTGAACAAAAGTAAACTGATCATAATATCCCGACCCCTGATTAACCCCGGGGGCCGGATTTTTTTTGAATGGAAGAAGTCCGAAATAAAATAAGTTTTGCCAGCGAGCTAAAGAGGAAACTCATTCACATATCCTCCTCCTGGATCGCATTCGCATATCTCTTTTTATCAAAAGACATAATGCTCGTAATTCTTGGTGCGATTTTTCTCGGGTGCCTTTTATTCGATATCTTCAGAGTTTATTCCAAAGGTTTTAATGAATTCTACCTAAAATATGTAGGTCCGGTTTTACGCAGCCACGAATATCATATAAAAAAAATCACATTTACCGGGGCAACCTATCTTATGTTTGCCGCTCTGCTATGCGTTATTATTTTCCCACAGCAGGTAGCCATTGCAGCCATTTTATTGATGACAATAGGTGACGCGGCAGCCGCAATAATCGGTAAATCATTCGGCAAGGTTAGCATTTTCACTAAAACACTTGAGGGAAGTATTGCATTTTTCATATCAGGACTTGTAATAGTATTTCTGATGCCAAAAATATCCAATGATCCCAATGAGTTATATGTAGGAATAGCTGCTGTCATACTAACTTCAATAATCGAAGTTATGCCTTTAAAGCTTGATGATAACATTACAGTTCCAATAGTGTTTGGTCTTTCTTACCTTACATTTTTTAAATTCTTTCTTAATTAATTCAATAACACAATAGTATGTCATTTAGATGTGGTATAGTAGGGCTTCCAAATGTAGGCAAGTCCACCCTTTTTAATGCAGTTACTTCTACCCAGAATGCTGAAGCAGCTAACTATCCCTTTTGTACAATAGATCCAAACACCGGCACCGTTATCGTTCCTGATGAACGGGAAACTAAGCTGGTTGAGATGTATAATCCCAAGAAAGTTGTCCCTACAACCATAGAATTTGTCGATATCGCAGGATTGGTACGCGGGGCATCAAAGGGTGAAGGTCTGGGAAACCAATTTCTTTCTCATATTCGCGAGGTTGACGCAATAATACATATCGTGAGATGTTTTGAAAATGATAACGTGATACACGTCGATAATAAAGTTGACCCCAAAAGTGACATAGAAACAATAGAAACTGAGTTGATACTCAAAGACCTTGAGACGATCGATAAGCGCATTGAAAAATCCGGTAAAGGTGCAAAATCAGGAGATAAGGACGCAAAGAAAGAAATTGAAATACTGGATGCCTTAAAAGCACATCTAGAGGGTGGACGAATGGCAAAGTATTATACAGATACTCTTGGTAAAGAGCAAATGAACATTGTAAGGACATTGCATTTACTAACCGATAAGCAGGTAATTTATGTCGCAAATGTCGATGAAGAAGGAATTAATGGAAATCAATACTCAGAAATAGTAAAGGAAATTGCAGCAAAAGAAAACGCAAGGTTTTTAATATTGTCAGTTCAGATAGAGTCTGAGATAGCTCAGCTTGAGACTGACGAAGAAAAGAAGGATTTCCTTAAAGAAATGGGGATAGAAGAATCGGGTCTCACAAGGTTGATAAAGGAAGCATATTCGCTTTTAAATCTCATAACATTTTTTACGGCAGGGGAAAAGGAAGTTCACTCCTGGACAATAGAAAAGGGGAGTACAGCACCTCAGGCAGCGGGCACAATCCATACAGATTTTGAAAAAGGATTCATCCGCGCGGAGATAATGAAATATGATGACCTGATAAATTTAGGTTCGGAACAAGCTGTAAAGGAAAAGGGATTGCTAAAGGTTGAAGGTAAGGAATATATAGTTCAGGACGGAGATGTTGTTTACTTCAGGTTTAACGTGTAATTATTGTACTCCAAGAAGCTGTAATCCATTTACAGTTACAAAAGCCAGGACATAAGCAATCCCGGTAAATATCACTACCTGGAGAATTGGTATTCTCCAGCCGCCGGTTTCTTTCTTAGCTATTGCTACCGTAGAAAGGCACTGCATTGCAAAAACAAAGAAAACTATTAACCCAATAATTGTCGATGTTGTAAAAAGCTTTTTACCCGTGACTTCATTACGTGCATCACTCATCGCACCGAGCATTGATGTCTGAATATTATCCTCGTCATCTTCTGTTATCCTGAATATCAAAGCCATAGAGCTAACAAAAACCTCTCTCGCAGCAAACGTAGCAACCAAAGATACACCTACTCTCCAGTCCATCCCAATTGGCTGCATTACCGGTTCAATAAATTTCCCAATGTAAGATGCGTATGAATGAGTGACTTTTTCGTAAGAGATAGTCTGTTCGAGCTGAGCTTCATCCATAGTATCGCTTCCAGAAATTTCCGGATTATAATTTGGGAATGATGTTAAAAACCAGAGAATGAGTGAAAGATAAATAATTATCGGACCTGCCTTTCTGACATACGCTCCTGAGCTTTTAAACATTCTCATAACGACTTCTCTAAGGTCCGGGGTTCTGTAAGCCGGCAGTTCTATGATAAAAGAGCTGTTATCAGTTTCTTTTACAATCCTCTTGCTGAATTTGCTTACTATTCCCGCAATAATTAAAGAACTAATGATGCTAAAGACATAAATCAGAGCTAATCCAATTCCGCCTATCCAGGGTTTATCACCCGGAGTCAAATAGGCCAATAATAACGCATAAACAGGCAGTCTCGCGCTGCAGCTCATCAAGGGGATGATGAAGATGGTTAAAAACCTCTCACGCTTGCTCTGAATGGTTCTCGTAGCCATAATTGCCGGGATAGAACAGGCAAACCCGGATAACATTGGTACAAATGAGCGTCCATTAAGACCGATCTTCGATAAAGGCTTGTCAATGAGCATAGCCCCACGCGCCAGATATCCCGAATCTTCCAATAATCCCAATATCAGAAATAAAATCAAGATCTGAGGCAGAAATATTAAAACTGAGCCTATACCCGCAATAATACCATTTGCTATCAGATCACCAAACCAGTTATCTCCAAGCAGCTCAAATGCGCCGGATGACAACGTCCCAAAAAAAAGGTCTATCAGGTCCATTAACGGTGCTGCCAGCCAGAAAATGGCAGTAAATGTAATGGACATTATCAGAAGGAACACGATTACTCCCCAGAATTTATGCAGGAAAAATCTATCTAACTTAAGCGTAAAACTATCAGGTTTTCTGTGCGATAGTAATCCACTGCCGAGAACCTTTAATTGCTTATTCGCTTCTGATATATTTAGCAGATTTTTGCCATTTTCGTGATAATCAATCTTTTCAAGAACCTGTTCCTCAATATCACCAATTTCCCTAAAAGACAATATTAACTCTTCGTGTGTGGAATCCAAAGGAAGCTCTTTTTCTATAGCTTCGTCAAACTCATTCATATCCTTTTTAATGACCATAAGAAGCTCATCCACACCCTCTCCGCTGCGTCCGTCTATCTTTACGACATCACACCCAAGGATTTCACTCAGCTTTTTTGTATTTATATCATATCCCTTCTTATTCAGCAGATCATTCATCGTAAGAGCTACAATAACCCTGAATTTGGAATTCACGAGCTGTTTTACAAGTAATAACTGCCTGGAAAGCTGACTCGCGTCGATAGTAACGACTGCAATATCAGTCACTCCGAATTTAGGGTGCGAAAAAATATAATCCACGGATAGCTTTTCGTCAGGAGAGCAGGGGATTAAGCTTATAATTCCGGGTGAGTCGAGTATTTTAGCGTTTACGGAGTACTTTCCCAGAATGTGAGATATAGAGTATTCTACAGTTGAACCAGGGTAGTTAACTGTCTTATATTTCTTGCCACTAAGTAGATTAAATAAAGTAGTTTTACCTGAATTGGGATGCCCGAGAAGGGTAATTAAAGGTATCTTTTCTAAAACTGTATTTTCAATTACCGGTGGTGTCATTTAATCTTTTATGTGCCCAATAATGATGCATTCAGCTTCACTTTTCCTGATTGCAATGACAGTACCTCTAATGGTAAGCGCGATAGGATCTTTGAAAACCGGCTCAAAAGCCAGCTCTATCTCTTCACCCGGAGTAAAACCAACCTCCATAATACGTCTGGAAGAAGGATGTTCATTATCGATATCCTCAATAATGGCTTTTTCACCGGGTTTTAACTGTGATGCTGTCCTCATATAAGCTTATTAAGACTCAATTTAAATATATACTTCAGATTTATCAATCTACTTTTAAATCTTCGTGCTTATGTGAGGCAAGTTCTTTATAGTTTTCACAGCTCTCCTTAGCGTTGCAGGTAGCAAAAACCTGGAGTGTGTGATCGATGGACTGTAGGTTGTTTTCCTTGCAGACTTTATCCTGCAATTGCTCGATATTTGGAGCTTCAAATTCAACGATCTTATTGCAGGAAACACATATGATGTGGTAATGAACATTTCTGCCGTATTTCGTTTCAAACCTTGTTCTGTCACCTTTAAAATTATGCTTGGTCATTATTCCGCACTCGCTCATTAATTCGAGCGTCTTATATACAGTAGCTCGAGATACTTTCAGGTAGTCATTTTTCATTTTAAAGTACAACTCATCAGCATCGAAATGTCCATCCATATCCATTGCTGCATCGAGAATAAGAAACCGCTCATTGGTAATCCTGTGAGCGTGAGACTTAAGATAATTAATAAATACTTCTTTTACTTCTTTAGATGCCAATTCAGTGTAATTAGAGTTATTTAATATTTATACTGCCGATCACATTATCAAGTATATTCATTCCCTTATCGATCTCTTCCTCTGTCACGCATAATGGAGTACGGAATCTAACTGCTCTTTCTCCGCATCCAAGTATTATAAGATTATTTTCAAATGCTTTATTGAGTATCTGGTTCCTTGTCTCCTTGCTGTCGCAGTCAAATGCGCAGAAAAGCCCTAAACCTCTTGGATTGCTGACCTTAGCGCTGTGATTTTCAGTCAATTCGTGGATTCTTTTTTGTAAATGCTCTCCCACAACATTGCAATTTTCCACCAGATTATCTTCAGCTATGATCTCAAGTATTCTTTTGAAACGGAACATATCTACCAGATTACCGCCCCAGGTAGAGTTTATTCTGCTGGATTTGCGGAATACATTGTCCGGCACTTCATCTACTCTGGCAGTAGCAACAAGCCCGCATACCTGTGTTTTTTTACCGAAGCACATTATATCAGGTGTAACATAGTATTGATGAGCCCACCATTTACCCGTCAGAGCTATCCCTGTCTGAACTTCATCAAAGATAAGCATCATTTCATTCTCATCGCATAATTCACGAAGTTTAAGGAAAAATTCCTTTCTGAAATGATTATCACCGCCTTCACCCTGGATCGGCTCGATTATAATTGCAGCTATATCATCCTTATTATCTGCCAAAGCCTGCTTAATTTCATTAACAGCTTGCTCCTCAGATTTTATTACATTCTCAAGATTTTCACCCGATAGGGGATAAGTGATCTTAGGATTTGATATCCGGGGCCATTGGAATTTAGGGAATAATGCAGTCTTATCCGGATCTGTATTGGTTAAAGACATTGTATAGCCTGAACGTCCGTGGAAAGCCTGTTTAAAGTGAATTATCTGGTGTCCTTTTTCCTCTGTGTAACCTTTTGCGAAGTTCTTTCGCACTTTCCAGTCAAATGCTACTTTTAAAGCATTCTCAATAGCCAATGCGCCACCTTCGATGAAAAACGAGTGAATGAACTCTTTCGGTACAGCTAACTGGAAAAATGTATGAACGAATTCAGCCTGCTCCTGTACATAAATATCCGACAGGGAAGGCTTGGTAACAGCAATCTCGCCCACTCTTTCTTTAAATTCAGCATTGTCAATCTTCGGGTGATTCATACCCAGAGGACTGGACGCAAAAAAGGTAAAGAAATCCAGGAAAGTCCTGTCGTGCTTTGAATCATAAATGTAAACACCTTTAGACCTTTCCAGGTCCAGCGTAAGGTCATATCCGTCCGCTAATATGTAATTAGATAATACTGACGAAACGTGTTTTGGTGATACGTTCACCCGTTCAAATCCATTTGATTGGACTTTGCTTTGTTCGTTTGTCTTAATGTCTGCCATTTCGGAGCCCCTTAAATATTAAATTTCAGATCAGTCTATGTGACCTATTATAAAACTTTTTTCTTTTATAGATTTTAAATACTTCATTACTTCATCAACCTCTTTTGGAGGTACAATCAAAGTTAAGCCAATTCCCATATTGAACGTCCTTCGCATATCCTTGATATCTACATTACCCTTCTTTTTCATCAAATAATAAATATGCGGAATATCCCACGCTGTCCAGTCTATTGCAAGTTTTCTATCCTTTGGTATTACACGTTTGGTATTTCCCTCTAATCCTCCGCCCGTAATATGGGCGATGGAATTTATCTTAAACTTACCGAGCAGCCCCTGGATTGTTTTAAGATATGATTTATGGGTACGGAGAAAGTAATCTCCCGGTGTACCTTTTAGTTCGGTTATCTTTTCGTTTAATTTCTTTGGAGTATCATAAATCTTTCTTACAAGGGAATAACCGTTTGTATGAAGCCCGTTTGAAGCTAAACCGATAACAATATCACCCTTCTTAACATTTTTGGAATTAACTATCCTGTCCTGATCGACAATGCCGACTATGGCACCTGCAAGATCAAAATCCTTTCCATCATACAATCCGGGCATTTCGGCTGTTTCACCGCCTATCAAAGAGCAATTATTCTGTTTACAGCCTCTCACAAGACCCTTCATAATGTCCACCGAAGCATTAATCTCCAGTTTACCGGTGGCATAATAGTCCAGAAAGAACATTGGAACAGCACCGCAGACAGCTATGTCATTCACACAGTGATTAACAAGATCTTCTCCAACTGTATCATACTTTTTAAGCTGTATTGCTAGCTTCAGCTTTGTTCCCACTCCGTCTATGCTGGAAACAAACACAGGATTACGGTATTTTTTGAAATCAGGCTTATAAAAAGCTCCAAAATTACCTATACCGCTGATAACTCCCTTTGAAAAAGTCGATTTTACGAGTGGTTTAATCTTATCAACAAATGCGTCGCCTTTGGAGATATTAACCCCTGCAGATGAGTAGGATAGCTTCTTCATTTAATTAAAATACCAAAAAGGGGGATGTTTTTCAATTCACTAAGGCAGGATAGGTAAAGATAAGTTTTTATTTTTTTGGGTTTTTATCTATAATTACGACAAATTCACCCTTTATCTTATCTTCTCCAATTTCGTGAAGAATTTCTGCCGGTGTACCGCGGAACTGCCTTTCGCCGGGCATTGTGAGGTCAAATCCAATAAATACTTTACTTCCAGGGAAATAGATTTCCAGGTCTTTAAGAAGTGTGACTAACCTGTAGGGAGCATCCAGAACCGCAAATACTCTATCAAGCTTTTGCAGATTTGATAATTGCCTTTTCCGCTCGTCTGATTTGGGAGAAAGAAATCCAATGTAGTAAAACCTGCTGATATCGAAGCCTGAAAGAACAATTGCTGTCAGAAGAGAATTAGCTCCGGGAATAAATTCAAACTTGATTCCGTAAACTATACATCTTTGAATAAGCAAATTACCCGGGTCTTCAAATGCGGGAGTGCCGCAGTCAGATATCATTGCAAATACCCTTCCTTCGAGCATTTGGTGAAGTATGTCCTCGGTTTCTCTCTTTTCGGTGTGTTCATTTAGCTGGATAAGCTCCTTATCAATTCCAAAGAATTTGAGTAGGCGAACAGCTTCCTTATATTCCTCACATATAACTTCATCGGCAATTTCCAGTGCTTTAATTGCGCGAATGGTCATATCAGCATAATTGCCGATTGGTGTACTGACAATATATAATCTTACATCATCCATCAGATACCTGTGCTGCCGTAGCCACCATCACCGCGAGCTGAGGTGCTTAGTTCGTCCGCAATATTTATTTCGCAATGCTCATACTTTGCAATTATCAGCTGAGCTATCCTGTCACCAAAATTGATTTCAAATTCATTTTCTCCGTGATTGATCAATACTACTCCGATTTCACCTCTGTAATCTGAATCGACTGTACCGGGTGAATTAAGAACCGTAATGCCGTGCTTTAATGCTAATCCGCTGCGAGGTCTAACCTGTCCCTCATAGCCCATAGGAAGTTCAATGATAACATTGGTTGGTATGAGCGCTTTTTTACCGGGAGCAATTACAATTTTTTCCAATGAGGCAGATGATAAATCCATTCCAGCAGAGCCTTCTGTTTTGTATTCCGGAAGAGGTGAGTCAATGGATGGGTTATGTCTTTTAATATTAATTTTCATTTAGGTATAAATTAAAACGGCAGCCAGATAGCTGCCGTGTATTAAAAATATACTTATGACATTAAAAATTATACATGAAATATGTTCCGTTTATGAGATAAGAAATTACTCCAATTACAAAAAATATTGACCCTATGATAATTCCGGCAATACCGCACCACATACCGGCTTTCGCCATTCCCTGACCTGCTGCAGAGGATGTTCCTGCTGCAATTGCAGAAAGCTCCTTCTTCGCTAATATCCAAGCTGCTATGCCACAAGCCACCCCAATAATACTGCATCCGCATCCAAGAAGGATAGCAAGTATACCCAGTACCAATGATACTATGGCATTAGTGCCTGCGCTACCACCTGAAGGTGAACTACCCTGTGGCGGCGGGGGCGGCATACTACCCATTGGAGTGAGTGGAGGAGGCGGATTATAATTAGGCGGAGGGGGAGGAGGTGCTCCCGGTCCGGAATCCTGTTTATAAAACGGAAAACTCTTCATAGTAAATTATTTTTGTTGTGAATAAATTGTTCGTATTAGTTAGACATAGTAGCCAGACCAATTATGAATACAAAGTAGATGACAAAGAAAATTGCTGCAAGAATGGCTACGATGACACTTGCAATCCCAAGCCACATTCCAATTTGAGCCATCAGCTTACCTGATTGAGGTGAGCGTCCTTCTTCAATGGCTTTAATTTCTTTTTTCCCTACTATCCATGCAGGGATACCTGCTAAAAACGATAAACTGCATACCCAGGCTGCAATACCCAATACCAGTGCTATAATAGCAGCTGAGCTAGCGCTCTCGTTTGCACCAGGACTGCCTACAGGACCTGATGATGGGGGAGGAGGCGGTGGATTAAATGTGGACGGAGGAGGAGGGGGAGGAGGTGCTCCACCTGATCCATAATCCTGCTTAAAAAGTGGAAAGTTTCTCATAATTGAAAATTAGGTTAGCAAAATTTAATAGATAAATATAACTCTTATGGATAATACTTTAAATCTATTTTCTATAAAATCTTTGGAAATAATTTTACGGCATTTTGGTGCATCCGGGTCTTTAGTGCACTTTCATCAATTCCAATTATCTCGCTTAACTTCTGTATCGTATAGATGACGTTTGATGGCTCATTTACCTTTCCTCTATTGGGAACAGGGGTCAGGAAGGGAGAATCCGTTTCCGACAAGAGTCTTTCATAAGGTACTGCTCTAATTAATTCATAATCATTGTAATTTTTATACGTAATATTTCCGCAGAATGATATATAAAAATTATCAAGCTTAAGAATCCTTTCAACATCATTTACAGAACCTCCAAAACAATGAAACTGTCCTGATAAGGTTTCATCATAGTTTTCTTCAATCAACTTTATAGAATCCTCCGTAGAATCACGTGTATGAATTACAATGGGAAGTTTATTTCTTTTAGCTAAATCTATCTGTTTTTTAAAAAACTGCTTTTGAAGGTCAATATTTGATTTATCCCAATAATAATCCAACCCTGTTTCCCCGATTCCCACGACTTTCGGGTGAGTAACGAGTTTTTCAATTTCATCAACATCATTTATATCAGAATTATTCACATCTCCAGGGTGAATACCCACCAAAGCATAAATAATTTCATATTTATCAGCTAATTGAATGATTTCTTTTGACGTTTTTAGGTCTACAGCGGGTACTATGATCTTTTCCACTCCTGAATTTATGGCTCGCTCCAGGACTTCTTCGAGATTAACTGCTATATTATCATAATATAGGTGAGCGTGAGTGTCAATTATCATAAAATACCTTTAAAATACGGAGTTTTTAGGGAAATATTACAAAAAAGACTTGTAACTACCTAAATTTAACAAATTTCAATACAAATATACACTTGAAAATAACCCCGTTTTGCATTATGTTTGTTAAGAAACTTTTGGTTATAGGGTGAGGTTAGAATTAGTAAGGAGGATTTTGATATGAATAACGACAGAAAAAACCCTATTGACCTATCCAGAGAGTATTTTTACAAAGGCTACCTATGCCAGATGAGAGGTGAATATGACAATGCGATTTCAAACTATGAGAAATCCATTGATGTATTCCCGACGGCAGAAGCCTTTACGTTCTTAGGATGGACATACAGCTTCAAAGGCGACCTTGAAAGAGCGATAGAAGAGTGTAAAAACGCAATTGACCTTGACCCTGAGTATGGTAATCCATATAATGACATAGGAGCATATCTCCTACAGCAAGGTAAAGTGGAAGAGGCGATTACGTGGCTCGAGATAGCAATAAATTCAAAGAAGTATGACAATGTTGAATTTGCTCATCTGAACCTTGCGAAAGCTCTTGAAATGAAGGGATTATGGTTTGAAGCCCTGGATGAGTACAGACTGGCAACTGACATTGCGCCGGACAATAAAGAAGCAAAGATCCATTTAACCAGGTTACAAGGAAAATTAAACTAACTTTTTTAAATTACATATAAATATTGAAATGAAAAGACTTTTACTTGGAGTATTCATATCATTAGCATTTTTAGGATTCAGCGGAAAGAGTGAAGCTCAGAATTTTGAATTTGAGAGAATAGGACCAGAGTTAACAATGAGACCTTACATCCAGGATTCAATTCAAACGGTAATAATTCAGTGTATAGTACGTAATACCTCCGGTGGTGATTTGAATGTCAAATTTGCAAGAATTTTGAATGATCTTCCTTTAGGTTGGGATACTCAAATGTGTTATGACCTTTGTTATGCTCCATTTGTAGATACCATTGCGCCGTATCCCTTACCTCCATATGTTCTCGCGGCGGGACAGGTCGATACATTTTATTACATAGACTTCCTTGGAGAATCTGAAGGAGTCGGCACTGCTGTAGTAAGAATGTTCAATACAGATAATCCTTCTGAGTATGTAGAACAAACTTTTAAGCTTCAAATTGGTGACGGAGTAGGTATCAATCAGATTTCATCAAATGTAGAGGAATTCAGACTGGATCAAAACTATCCTAATCCATTTAATCCATCTACTAGAATAAACTTCTCCATACCCAAGAATGATTTTGTAACTTTGAAAGTTTATGACATTCTTGGCAACGAGGTTTCCAACCTGGTTGATGGTCAGAGATTGAATGCAGGTGTCTATCAATACGATTTTAATACTTCAGGATTGAAGTTATCTTCAGGCGTTTATTACTACAAGCTTACGACATCGCAGTTTGTACAGGTAAGAAAAATGATGCTTATTAAATAGGACTTGATGTCTTTAATTTTTAAATTTTAAATTTCATATGCCCGAAATAACAAATAAAGATCTTACTTTTCTCGAAAAGACATATATTCCGCAGATCGTAAAAGGGCTCGCCCTTACCTGGAAACAGATGTTCCGTCCGAAGTTTACCCGTCAGTACCCGGAAGAAAGATGGGATCCACCTGCTTCTTTCAGAGGAAGGCCCGTACTGGTCCAGGAAGATGACGGAAGTGAAAGATGCGTTGCCTGTGGACTATGTTCACGCGTTTGCCCGGCTCTAGCTATTGAAGTACAGGCAGGGGAGACAGAGCGTGAGAAGGAACGTTACCCAAAGCTTTTCGAGATCAATATGGTAAGGTGTATTTTTTGTGGTTTTTGTGAAGAAGTTTGCCCTGAAGAGGCAATAGTAATGAGTGATGAATATGAATTGGTTTTCAGTTCACAAGAAGATGCTATATATGGAAAAGATAAGCTCCTTATGCCAAAAGATAAGCTCAAAAAGAGACTGGATTATCTCGAGCAATATAAGTAAATGGCATAACTTAAGTAGGTGTATGAAGAAATTTTACTGCATAATCATAGGGATAATTTTCTTTAGTTCTAACTTCTCGTTTGCTGAGGAGCCGGTAATACCGGTTGATACCAGAAATGAGGTCGCTAATTTTTATGCAAAAATTAAGAAAGATCGTATCCGTTTATATTGGGTCATTAGTAATCCGGACAATATCAAAGAGATCCGTCTGGAAACAAAGAAAATAGATGATGCAGGATATACACCTCTTGATCCCGTGCAATTTTCAGATTTCATTGAGAAAGAAGTCAAAGATTCCATTAACAATTACGTTTATTCATATAGACATAAAGTAGAAGAAAACGGAGTTTATTTTTACAGGATCACTCTTATAGGAAATGACGGTAAAGAGATAGTATCTGATGAGATAAAGCTTGGTGTAAATGGAATTCCGGACTTTGAGCTGCTGCAAAATAATCCAAACCCATTTAATCCATCTACTATTATCACTTACAAAATTTATAAAGCCGGAAATGTTTCCTTAAAGGTTTATAACATGACCGGAAAACAGGTTGCAGTACTGGTTGACCAGGTACAAAATGCCGGCAGCTATTCGATAGAATTTAACGCAGGAAATTATCCCGACCTGTCCAGTGGGATTTATTTCTACAAACTACAGACAAATAATTCTTCGGACATAAAAAAAATGATCTTCGCAAAGTAATTGGACAATTCCGACCCCCATATACGACTTTTGACAAGTCATAATTATAATTCCATTTATAATCCGCAATTTTTCGTAAATTATCAGGAGGGAAAAATCTTATCCATTGGATAGGTGACGATGAATGATTTTAAGTTAATTTTCACGGATCTCTTTTTATTATTCTTCTTTGTTGCTTTGAATGCTTTTTTTGTTGCAGCTGAATTTGCCATCGTAAAGGTTAGAAAAACTCAGATCGAACCAATGGCGGCAAACAATAAAAAAGCCAGCACTTCGATCAAAATGATAACTCACCTTGATGAGTATCTTTCAGCTACTCAGCTGGGAATAACCATCTCATCCCTTGGATTGGGTTGGATCGGTGGACCTGTTACCGCAAGGATATTGAGTCCATTATATGCGCTGTTAGACATTACAGACCCTAAAACAATAGAATCCATATCTGTTGTCGCAGGTTTTTTGGTTATAACATTTTTACACATAGTATTAGGTGAACTTGCTCCAAAAACGCTTGCCATCAGGCATCCAAAGTCGACAACACTATTTATTGCAATACCCCTTAATATATTTTATAAAATATTAAATCCGGCAATCTGGGCACTAAATGGCACAGCCAATATGATCCTGAGATTATTCGGAATTAAACCAGTCTCGGAATCTGAAAGGTCTCACTCAGAAGAAGAACTCAGACTTCTCATTGCAGAAGGGCAAAAAACGGGTGCAATTGATTCTACCGAACATCAGCTTATTGAAAGAATATTTGAGTTTAATGATAAAACCGCTGATGAGATTATGGTACCACGAAATGACATGACTGCCGTAGAGGTAGACGATCCAAAGGAAAAAATCATTCAGATTATTGTTGAACAGGGATATTCACGAATTCCTGTTTACAAAGATGACATAGATAACATAGTAGGTATCATTTATTCAAAGGATCTACTCACAGCTACGGAGCATAAAGATCTAATAAACATAATGGATATACTTCGTCCGGCGCATTTTATCCCTGAAACCAAACACATTGGTGAAGTTTTAAAAGAATTCCAGAAGAAGAGAATTCATCTTGCAATTGTAGTAAACGAGCACGGCGGTGTAGAGGGATTGGTGACGCTGGAAGACATCCTGGAAGAAATAGTAGGAGAGATCGAGGATGAATATGACATTGAGGCTGAAAAAGTCACAATTGATAAAAAGGGTATTTTCCTAGTTAACCCGGATATTGAAATTGAAGTTTTTAATAAGAGATTTAATACCGATATTCCAGTAGAACAAGAAGAGTACAATACCTTAAGCGGGTTTATGCAGACAGTTACAGGGCACGTTCCGGAGGTCTTTGAGAGAATTGATTATAAAGGACTCATTTTCACGGTAATGAAAAAGACGGGAAATAAGTTACTTCAAGTAAAAATTCAACGAGTATAGTGACATTTATATATAATAGATTTAATACATTTTTAACCGATATGGGGAATTTTGGGATTCTTCTTATCGGAATGATTAAATACCTTCCTCGCGTATTCCGGGACAGAATGCTTATCATACAGCAAATGACAAACATTGGAGTTAACTCATTTGCATTGATATCAATTATAGGTCTGTTTACCGGGGCAGTCTCCGCCTGGCAGGCAGCATATCAAATGGCAGGCCTTGTTTCAAATAATTTCCTAGGTTCAGCTACATCAAAAGCCATAATCATAGAGCTGGGACCGGTATTAGCTGCTATTGTCCTTGCAGGAAGGGTTGGGGCATCCATTGCAGCCGAGCTCGGAACAATGAAGGTAACCGAACAGATCGACGCGCTGGAGGCAATGGCAATTAACCCGATCCGTTACCTCGCAATGCCGAGGGTAATCGCAACAACTTTTATGCTTCCAATACTTGTGATATATGCGGTTACTGTGGCGATATTCGGTTCATATTTGGTTGCAACAATGTTTCTTGATGTTCCTTCCGGTACTTTTATGAACGGATTTAAAGGCTCATTTATGATACGTGATTTTAACACTGCAATGATCAAAGCTGTTTGCTTCGGTCTGGCTATTTCTTCCATTGGATGTTTTGTAGGTTTTCAAACAAGAGGTGGCGCAGAAGGTGTTGGTCAATCAACTATTAAATCATTTGTAATATGCGCAGCAAGCATATTAATACTGGATTATATTTTATGGAACCTGCTTATTGGATAATCTATTGAATTTTCCAAAACATATCACCGGACTTAAAGATATGACGGTGGATGAAATCAATTCCATCTTTTCTGAAACTGCGTTTTATAAGGGAAAACTCGAAAACAAAGAAAAGATAGAAGAGCTTTTGTACGGTAAATCCGTCTTGAATCTTTTTTTCGAAAATTCCACACGCACAAGAGTCTCATTTGAATTAGCAGAAAAACTCCTCGGTATGAAAAGTGTCAATTTTTCTACAGAATCATCATCACTTTCAAAAGGTGAATCTGAGATCGACACAATCAGAAACATCGATGCGATGAAGTTTGATTATATTGTTACCAGGCACAGTTCGAATGGATTTCCACAGATAGTAATCGAGAATTCATCTTCTAAGGTACTTAACGCAGGTGACGGTACTAATGAGCATCCTACACAAGGTTTACTGGACATTTTCACATTGAAAGACATATTCGGAGAGCTTTCCGGACTTCGCGTATGCATTGCGGGCAATATATCCCATAGCAGGGTAGCAAGATCAGATATATACGGTCTAAAAAAGTATGGTGCAAACATAACCTTATGCGCTCCATCTGTATATCTGCCGGATGATGCTGATGAGCTGGGTGTTGAAGTCATACCTTCAATGGATGAAGCTATTAAGCATAACGACGCTGTAATTCTCCTTCGAATTCAACTCGAAAGAGATGCCGGAAAACTTCTTCCAACACTGGACGAATATAACAATGAATACGGAATGAACCAGAGCAGACTTGAAATTAATCCTGAGATTAAGATCCTGCATCCGGGTCCTTGGAATACCGGTGTTGAATTAGATCAATTCGTTATCGATTCACATAATTTCTACGGATATAAACAGGTTACAAATGGAGTCGCCGTAAAACTGGCTCTGTTTAAATTATTAAATGAGCTGAATTGAAGTTACTGATAAAAAATATAAAGATAGTTTCTCCTTCCGATAAGATCAACAAGAATGCAGACATTTATATAGAAAACGGTATCATTAAAGATATTGGGAAAATATCTAAAAAAGATGTTGAGATTCTCGATGGTAAAGGTCTGACCTGTGTACCCGGATTCTTTGATATGCACGTGCACTTCAGGGAACCCGGTCAAACTCACAAAGAAACAATTGCTACAGGATGCGAGTCCGCCATGAACGGGGGATTTACCGGAGTGATGATGATGCCAAATACATCACCCGCATTAGATAATCCTGACATCATCAAAGAACTCCTATCAAAAGGAAAAGATTCTCTTATTGAACTTACGACTACTGCCTGTATTACAAAAAACCGCGATGGAAATGAATTAGCTGACATAAAAAGCCTTCATAAAGCAGGTGCTATTGCATTTACGGATGATGGGAGTCCTGTAGCAAATCCGCACTTAATGCGTAAGTCAATGGAAGAGAT
>JAEYVS010000075.1 GCA_023429265.1 Bacteroidota bacterium
GGATATGAACTACAAGGT
Source organism: Bacteroidota bacterium (assembly GCA_023429265.1). GTDB lineage: Bacteria > Bacteroidota > Ignavibacteria > Tepidaquicellales > Tepidaquicellaceae > JAEYVS01. Next base: position 19 of record JAEYVS010000075.1, read on the forward strand.
ACTGTATGAGAAAAAGAGCTTCGGGGAAGTAGCACACGAATTCCTGATCAACAAGATCCTCCTTTCCAATACTCCTCAGCATACATCGACCTCCTGGCTATCCGAGATACTCGACAAAACTCTAACTCACATCTGGTTGACCTCCTTCGCGCTTGTATTGTCAATACTTGTAGCGCTGCCGTTGGGAATATGGATATATTATTTTTCATCCGCGGCTCGTCCTATACTATACGTTGCCGGGCTATTGCAAACAATTCCGTCAATTGCTTTGCTGGCGTTTATGATACCATTGTTCGGCATTGGGGTTACTCCTGCTATTGTGGCTTTGTTTTTATATGCTTTACTTCCTATTCTCAGGAATACAACTACGGGATTATTTTCCGTAGATCCGTTATTAAAGAAAGTCGGAACCGGGATGGGGCTCACCCGCTGGCAGAAGCTTCGCTATGTAGAGCTGCCTCTCTCATTCCCTACTATCATAGCGGGAATTAAAACCGCTGCCGTGATCAACATCGGAACAGCCACACTCGCCGCGTTCATTGGCGCGGGCGGACTGGGAGAGTTCATAGTCACAGGTTTATCACTTAATAATACCGACCTTATTCTTATGGGAGCGATCCCCGCCGCATTACTGGCTATACTGGTAGAATTCCTGTTTGAAATCCTGGAAAGAGTCCTTGTACCAAAACACCTTAAAATGAAGCTTGAAAATTAGTCATTCAGTAATTCCTCTGCCCACTTTACTCCTGTTTCATAATTCCTATTCAGTTCCTCCGCATCTTTGCAAAAATATAATCCTTCGAGCCTTTTTAGAACATCTTCGGGAAGTTCATAATACAGGTATCGTGTACCGAAATTATGGTGCTCCGGAGGTCCGTACTTAATCCTAAGCAGATCAATGAGCGGCCGCAGTACATAGGAATTATAAAACGCGAACGCCTCTATGTAATTACCGCGGTTTATTTCCTTCATCGGCATTATTTTGAACATTTCAAAAATGTTCTTCCAATAATTCCGCCGTTTCTCGATTCCGGTATTTACATCTTCGGGTTTATAAACTGCATTCTGCTCAGTGCCATTCTTATCGAAGTAAAATACAAGCTTACCGTGTATCTCCTTTTCGGTAAATTTAGATTCATTGCTTTCCCTTATCACCGAGAGGTCTATCAGCAGGAAGGGGCTTGTATCCTTCAGCCGGTAGAATGCCTGCGGATTACCGTGCCAGGTGGGATCAAGAAGGCGGTATTTCAGTTCGATGGGCGAGATGCCATTCAGTATTTCCTCAATCTCTGTAAATGCTTCCTCAATTTTATCATCCTTTACATCCACGCCGAGATCGATGTCAGACCACTCATCCGTTCTGTCAAAGGCTTCCGATCCGCCTTCCCAGAATGCATTCACATATTCCAGTGGCTGCAGTTCTGCTATTAATTTATCAATAATTTCTTTTCTGTTTATCATAACATAAATTTTAATTTATCTAACGGTAAGGATGGATTGTTGTTTCAAAAATTTATCGGTGTTGTTTTATTAGTTACTTAAAAAGTTTTAATGATCGATCAAATAATTTGGTTTGTTAATTCAATACTTTGCTAAAGGATCTTTCCTTTCAATTTTTTTTTGCCACTGAGGCACAGAACACTCTGAGATAAAATATTTATGGGGTTTTTTAGAGATTACACTTGTATAGCAGATCATGGTAGATGGTTGTTAAACAAACTTACTGATACAAATATAAGGATCAAGAAGGGTAAGAGTCAAACAAAAAAAGGATAGATAGCGCATCTATCCTTTTTGTACAATAAGTTTTGTAAAAACATTGATGATTGCTTTTGGGATTGACGAGCGATTTAGATAAAATTAAAAATTTTTATTGGAGAAAAAATCCCTAATGTGTCGTTTTCGGATTATCTCATACCACTCTTGCATTTTCATATCAAAAAAATTAACGTATTTTAGAATATTAAATGGAAACCTTTAAAGAGCAAGATATCCCGCGGTCAGAAATTTCGCAAGATGAGCGATTATTGGCATTTGTGTGCCAGATAATTGTTCCTCTCTTTACTTCCACTATATTATATTTCGTGATGAAAGATTCAAAATTTATCAGATTCTATGCTCTGCAATCTATATATTTCAATTGTTTAGCACTAATACTAATTGGTTTGTCGGTAGGTATAATGTATCTTTCTACCATTACAGAAAACTTTGTGGTAATATTTTTAACAGTATTCGCTCTTTTCGTTTGGATTATTCCAATAGTAGCTATTGTTTATGGTATAATTATGGGTGTCTATGCTTTCAAAGGTAAAATAAAGAAGTACCCTATAGTGGGTAAATGGGTATTTAATAAAATTTACCCTGAGATGCGGATAACACCTCCCATCACTAATAATTATTCCACCTCCTCTTACAAACCTTCCTCTAAAGGACTGATCTGATCTACGCCACTTCTTTCGCTTTAACTAGCGCGGGTTCCTTTTTCATCATTTTCTTAAACTCTGCGAATACTTCTTCCGGGGTGATCGATCTCATACAGGCATTCGTTCCGGTCGCGCAGATGAATGCTCCATCCTTCCAGTGCTTTGTATTGGTTTTATCAACCGCGGTAAGAGGCGTGTAGCAGGGACCACAGGACAAATTCTTTTGAATGGTTCTGTGCATTCCGTTTGCGCCGGGGTAATTCATTGGAGCAACAAGTCTTGGGTCGGAAGGTCCGAATATAGAAAGCGTGGGTATCCCCATCGCGGCTGCTATGTGCATCGATCCCGTATCTATGGATATGTACTTATTGCATAAGGCGACAAGTTCATTGTTGATCTCTCTCTTCTCAGCGAGAATATCACCGGGGATATCGAATTTTTCGTGTTCAGGGGTTCCCTCAAGGAGTAATACTTTCATTTCCGGAAATGTATGGTTTATCATTCTTGTCAGTTCAAAGAAATTTTCCGGATCCCATCGCTTTACGTCCATCTTCGTTCCCGGGTTGTATCCGCCTTTACAGAAAATGCCAACCGTTTGCTTATTAGGATCGAGCCCGTATTTTTTTCTGAGCTCATCCACAGGGGGACGCTTTAATCTCGGCGCTTCGATCGAGGGAGTGATACCATTTGCGGAAAGGATATCCAGGTAGCGGTAAACCTCGTGTTTGTTTTCATCGAATATCGCGGTATGTGTCAGATGCTCCGTTCCCTCAAACCCGTACCTGTTTTTAATGCCGCACAGTTTTAATATTAACGCAAGCCGGCTGTCACGGTGCCCATAGAGTACCATATCAAATTTTTCTTTACGAACTTTACGAATAAAGTTCAACGCGCCAAGAAATTTCTTAACAGGGTTTTTGCTGTATACATCTTCAAATAAAATGGTGTTATTAATGGACGGAATATATTTCATCAGTGGAGCAATCCACTCCGCGTGAGCATAGACTATTTCCGCGTCAGGAAAATTTTTTCTGAGAGACCTTATGGCAGGTGTTATAAAGACAGCGTCGCCGAAGCAGCAAAGCTTAAATATCAGTATTTTTTTCATTTGTGCGAACATTTAGTGATTTAAAATAAATCAACCGCATGTCCTTCCCTGAAGCTATAAAGAAAACTATAGCCACAACCAGGTATAATTTATAATAAGGAGCGAAATTAGAAAAGGCAGAAATTAATACAATATTCCCCAAAAACAGAGCTGAAAGGTATAATTTCTTTCTGATATAGCTCTTAAGCAGGTAGATCAGCAATAGTATGAAAATCGAAAAACCAAAAATCCCTATTTCCGACAGCATCACCAGGAATATATTATGAGGGTTCATATTATCTACTTTGTGATAGTTTGGTTTATCGGGGTCGGTAATATTAACGCCATCAGTGGAACTAAGAATATCGCTCACATAATCTTTGCTGTATTCAAAGAATACTCCCGGTCCTGCGCCTATCTCGGGATGCTCTGTAAATAATCTATATGCTGAACTCCATATCACCGGCCTTCCTACTGTCAATTCCTCTTCCATCTTCTCCTTATCAAATAACGACACGATACGGCTGTACGTCTGCGGAGTCACCGCCTGAAAGATTATGAACACTATGCAGAAAAGAATTAGTTCCTTTCTTTCCACTGCTTTCAAAATAAAAAACACGAGTACACTAATGACACACATCGCGAGCGCGATCCTCGAGGTCAGCATTCCAAATGCAAATGAACCCAGTATATAGTATGAGAACCTGAATATTTTATTAAAGCTCCTGCTATTCAGCAGCAGAAGCATCAGACCGGATGCCACCACAAATGCAGCGAGGTTTGCATCCGTTACAAACCCCATGGGTCGCATCACAATTTCATTCCCTATCTTCATATATGAATGCATAATTCCGGGTCTGTCAAAATGATTCACAAGTATCTGATGAAATCCCGGCATAAAGAAATCGAGAAGTGATCCGGCAATAACAAATGAGCTTACATAAATAAAACTCTTAATAATAAAATTTGATGCGTTATTAAAATAACTTACCGCGGACAGGGTGATGATAAGGATCATCAGGTAAAATGAAATCCGCCCTGTAACCCTGAATGCAGTATCAGGATAGCTCGAATAATATGACGAAATAATAGCAGTACCAAGTAATAAGAAAAGTAATGCTAATATGAATAGTTGATTTTTCTTTGAGAATATTGAAAGATACTCGCGCGCCGGAATAATGAGTAAAGCAAACCCTATAACAAGTATATACTTTATAAACGGGATCTCGGATATGTGGAGAAACGGAATAAGGTCGATGTCTGCCGGAGCATTGAATTCCACGACATTCGCCACAAGGAATACGATCCACGCTACCCTGAAAATCTTATATGACAGCTCTTTATTAAGCATCTAAGAATCTAAGGCGTACTTTTTTACAATATAATGAATAAAATCGGGGTTTATCATACTCAGGCATAATACGCTTTCGCATCCTACATCGAAGCACGGCCTGCACCAGATCGGATAGTATATTACAATATGCCGGTAACTGCCCCCGGAAATAAGTGCTTTTACCCCCGCTGAATCCTCTTCCAGTAATTCATACCCGGCAGGATCATAAGGCTTCCATAGCTCCACCGATCCCGGTCCGAAAATCGTGACCGTTCTCACGAACCGCGACAGGTAATGCGCCTGCCCTCCGTCGTAACATATCAATACCCGCGCCTTCATACATTCCTCTGCTAATTCATCGAGGCTGTCAAATAACCGAAATGGTATTCCTGCCTCCTTGCCATATTCATTTTTAAGTCTGCTGAAATTCTCGTTGTCCTTCGCGTCGGTAACCAGCACTTTATAATTGCTGAATAAACCCACCAATGAATCTTCTTTCTGAGCCGGCAGCTTCCTTAGTGGAGTCGAGCCTAAATGAATTATCACATCGTACTCATAGCTTTCCTGTTTAATGAATCCGGTGGGTAGCGGTTTCTTTTCAAAGGTCAAATTCAAAGCTTCTTTAATGACAGCTTCCACTTTGCTTGTCATATTATCCTCATCCGACAGCGTTACCCAATTTGAATCTCCATAATAATCATATTGCACATACACTCCTAATTTCCGCGGTCCCACAGTAAACCCTGATAAATACTTACTAAGGAGAATATTTCTTTTCAACCCTACCAGGTCTATCACTGCATCATATTCTCTGTACTTTAATCCTCTTGCGGTAACTTTAAAACTTTCATCGAAAAATTGTTTTACTATTCCTGACCTCTCCTCCGCCCAATCCAGAACAATTATGTCATCTACATACCCGGATTTCTCGAATACGAATTTATTCTTTGAGGAAGCCAGTACTTCTACCTTCATTTCAGGATAGTTCAGTTTAATACTTTCTATCACGGATAAAGTCACCACCGCGTCGCCTATCCTGTCATTTCGAATGAGAAGAATCCTCTGCGGGATTCCGTTAAAACTTTTACGCGGTTTTAATTTTGAAAGCAGATTGTTAAGCTTATTAACAAACGGAGAGTTCTTTGCTCGCTTTAGCTTTAATAGAATCGGTATTTTTTGTCTGCTCTCATTCACGTTAATTTCACACTTCCCGTATATTTTCTGATGTAGTAATAACCGGCGGTAAATATCAATAGTTCACATACCCCGATGGATATGGCTGACCCCGCCGCTCCCATCTGCGGCACCAGTATGATCGAAATAATAATGTTCAGTACCATTGCCGCAAATAATATCACTGCAAACGTAGTATTCTTATTCAATGCTATAAGTCCCTGTGTGATAAGGAAGTTAGGGAAGAAGAATATCAGCGAGAACGCAAGATACCGCAGAACGATATATGCATCACTGTAGCCCGGTCCTATTAGCGAAAAGATATATTCACCCCCGAACCAGCACGCCACACCCGCTGCAAATCCCGCCCCGGTCAGCATCAGCAGTATCTTATTAAACCGCAGCCGGAAGCCCTCCATATTCTCCACAGCCATTCGCGCGAAAGCAGGGAATAAAACAATGAGCAGTATCGAAGGAAAATTTATGCATACCTCTATTATCTTATATGATACCCCATAAAGGCTCACCTCATCGAATCCGCGGAAGTACTCAATTATCACCTGGTTCACGCGGTAGTACAAATTACTGAATACCTCCACCAACGCCAGTGTAGCTACATCCTTCAGGTAATGCCTAAACCTGATATCCTGTTTTTGGTCAATGGCAATGTAGCTCGCTTCCTTCTTCTTGAATATCCGGAATATTATGATGAACCCCACTGCCATGCTTATCATAAAGGCTAGCATCGCCTGGGAACCTTCTTCATTCCAATATAGCAAAGCTAAAGCCAATCCAATGAAAAGAGCCTTCTGGATAAATAACACCGCCGCTTCATAACCCATCTTCATCGCTCCGCGGAAAAAAGCGAAATATAAATTCATCATCGAACTGAATGCGATCCCTAAACTCGCATATACTATATAAAGTCGGCTGTCTTCATACAGTCCGGACAAAAATAACACAGAGTAAAATAACACCAGTGTTATAATAATACTAAATAACCGGATCTTGACCGCGTAATAGATACTGGAGTAAAAGCTTCGCGCGACGTGCTTGGTGAGGATCATATTCCCGCCCAGCTCAAAAAACATTCCTATCAAATACCCGATGGACATCGCGAATTCAAATTTGCCATACTCGGTATTTCCAAGTAACCGGGCAAGATATAAAATGAATATAAACATCATTCCGCGGGGGAGTATCTGCGCGGCGAACTGGTAGGAAAGGTTTTTATAGTTTTCTTTCAGCAAAATCTGGTTTAAGGAGCTCGAATAGTAAATATAAGGACTTTAGCTGTAAAATTAATGGAGTATTTTAATCGGTCTTCTTGGGATATCCCAATATGTACCTCATCTTGATCAGCATTTTCCCTTTAGTCACGCCTGTTTCCCATTCGTATGACGAAAGATCGTTTGTGAGCTCATTTATTTCTTCGGTGGTGTAAAATCTTAATGCTGATGCAATGCCATCCCAGATCGTAGTAATGGGAATTACTGGAATTATGTAAGTATAAAACAACCGACTTAGCTTGAAGGGCTTAATGAAAGGAGTTGCAAAGAAAAAAATGAAAGGATGCCCCAGGGCAATCGCCGCCGCGATAATGAATTTGTTCCCTGCCCCGTCAAAGAATGCAACCGGCGCTTTTGCATCAACAGCATTTTGCAATATTCTTTTAGCCTGATCCGGGCGGAAGTGATGAAATGCGGAAAACATTGTTCTTATACCCTTTACCTCTCCCTGTACATCTGTTGCATCTATTGGTACTGAGGAAAATTGAATACCGCCTTTCGTTACTCTTTTTATTTCTTTAAAAGCCGGTATATTTGGGTATTTGTCCGATAGTATGATCTTTATGCCGGATTGTTCACTTTTGGAAAATTCATTATGAATATCAATCATTCCTCCGCCGCCGCCGGAGCACAAATCCAGAATTGAGTCCTCTCCGCTTCTATCCAATACCTTCCGTATATACGGCACAGCAGGAATGTAGTACTTCAGAGTCTCCACCATAAAACGCAGATAATCAGTTGCCGAGTCACGTATCACTGATGGAAACCATGAAAAGTCCTCAAATTCAAATAGATGAAATCTCTTCATTCTAATTCCCTGTTACATACTTTTTCCATTCATCCGATTCCAAGCAATCTTTTATCGAATCGCATCTTCTCTTTAAAAATCTCTCCATGTATGTCTTCAGTACCAGAATATCAAATATCCTGCCGATTAATCCGAATGGCGACACAACCTCCATACTGTCTGTCATTATGGTCATACCGTCCTTCTGTTTGAATTTGTGTTCGTGAAGTAATTTCTTGAATGGTCCTTTTAGCATTTGATCGGTAAATTTATTTGGCGGGTCGAATTCAATTATGCGTGAAGTAAGCTCCCATCTAAAGCCAAGGTGGCGTGCTGAAAATGTCACAGTGTCGTTGAGTTCAATTAAGCCGGAAGTCTTTCCCCCTATGGCTCGTTCATTGGTTTTGGATGTGGATTCAATATGAAAGTCTATACTACGGGAAAGGGTGAAACATCTTTCGATTGGTGCATTAATTGGTGTGATCACTTCTATAAAAGGCATTTCAGGGTTTCACTCCCTCGCGTTTTACCATTATCATCGTTCCCAATTCCGGTTGCTCAGCATATTCCTTAAATCTCTCAGCCAGATGTTTAGGCGCTTTCTCCGGCTTTGTAAGTGAAAATCCTATCTCGCTCAAAAATCTTTCCAGGTACTCTTTACAGATGCTGTAGCATTCCCTGTCCCCAATCTCAATGTCCATCAGGTCCAGCATCTGCTTTCCGATTCCTTTTCGCTGATAAGGCTTATCGATGAACATACCTCTCAGAACAAGCACTCCCTCCTCAATGACAAGGCGGACAGCCCCAATGATCCGGTCTTCGGCTTCAGCTACTATGGTGAACTCAGTCCCATCCATCGTTTCACCGCCTTTATATCCCTGAGAAAGATAAAATTCTTTTACCGCTTCCAGCTCGTCCGTATGTGCCTGTCTGATTATCATTTTACGCGCTGCAAGGAATGACCCTGTCGATTGCTATGATATAAAATTTTCCGTTCCGCTTTCCGAAATGAAAACCGATCGTCTCGTCTGTATTGTATATAAAGTAAGTGTGGTTTTTTTCTGACTGTGCAGCTATGCGCATAGGTTCGGCAGCTTCCTCCGGGGTTAAAAGGTCATAAGATATCAGATCCCGGTAAAGGTTTTCCAGCGCTATGGTCTTCTCTATGCCATAGAAACACCCCTGCTTATTCCACCCTTCCGGAGCATCACAGCTGTAGATAGGCTCCAGACCCCTTCTCGGTGACGCGCAGTTTACTTTTGTTACCTTGAGATTGGCAATATCATATTCCCCTTCCATTGACATTATTTCGCCGAATGAATTAAGTCTTACCGGAACTATGTATGCTCCCGGATTATGCAAAACAAATACTCCGTACTCTATATCTATGTATTTATCTATTCCTGTGACATCCTTATTATTAAACGCCGTTATGAAATCTTCCGCGGCAGCCAGGAATTCCTCATCCTGTGAGCTGCCCAGTGGAGACGCGCTACACCCGTAAAAAACCGGGATTAAAACAGCCAGTATTATGAATGATCTGATGAGTTTCATCTGCTGCCTTTCTCTTTAATTAACTGAGTAAGCTTTTCTACCAGGTGCAGATCCGGTACATTTGTATCACCATTGAGTATGAGCTCAAAATGATCCGCGGAAACCTCCTCTGCGTGAATGATGTAACCCGTATTCTTTCCCACCTGCTCATAGAAGTTCGATACCTGGCCTATGTCCAGTATTAAAGGCTCCCCGTCTTTATATACCACGGATTTATTCCCGTCATCCCCTTCTACTGCCATCAGTCCGAGCTTGGCATACCGGAAAAAACTTCCCCCATCGTATTCCCTGTCCGAATACAACACCAGCATAGCTTCTACTTCTTCATTGCCGTTTTTTACGGTTATGTAGTAATTGTTTAGCGGAGCATCGGGGTTGGATATGCGGTGTATCTCCGGAGGATATGCGACCTCGTTGGATTTTTTAAAACCCAGCAGCTCGTAAGCGGCATCCTGCAGACCGGGGTTATGTCTTGAGAGAACGTGAAACAGTTCGTGAATGAATACATTTTCAAACTCTTTATCCTCCATCTTAAAAAGATGCGCTCCCATCGCGATGTAATTCAACCGGGTATATGCAGCAGCTCCGTTCTCCTCCTTCATGTCGGTTTTAATCACTTCTATTACCGCCGGGAAATTCGGCTCCAGCCCCAGGTCATCCAGCTTCTTTGTAATGGACGCGGCTGTCCTTTTTAATTTCTCAACGTCTTCATATGTCCACTCCTGCGCTCTTCCTTTAAGGTATTCAAAGTACTGAGCCATCGTGACATCGCCAACGGTCAGTGTTTTGGACTGCAGATCAAAGCTGCTGAGCCCGCGGGTTAATTCATCCTCGGTCGTCATTAGTTCTGCTGCTCTCTCCGGCGGAGTAGTGATGAGCTCGGTACCGTACTGTAAAGGAATGCCATCCGCAAAAACTATCCTGCTGATGAATACAAATAAAAGTATTAAACCTGTCTTTAGTATGTTTTTCATTTAAAAATTTAATTTTGTCTTGTTAACACTGCTTTTTGAATGGTCCTGACCGGGTAGTTTGTTACCGACGGAATGTCACTCTCTCCACCGGTTATTTCGCCTTCGTTATTTGCTGACGTGATCTCAAAGAGTATCGTTTCGTCTTTTAGCTCATATCTGACCGTTATCATTGCTTTGCCGATGGAGTACATACTGTAAAACACATTATTAAAGAGGAACATATCCAGCTTGATTGAATTATTCTCATCCATCACGTAATGTCCTGTCAATTGATCGACCTCTACCAGCTCATAGTTTCTCCAGCTTCCTCCGGCATTGTCATCATAAAATATATTCCATAGCCTCACCCCCACTCGCGGGGATTCCTGTATACTCAGCTTCATTTTTATTACCTGGTTCTTATCTCCGGGCTGGCTGTGAATTATAAGGTCGCCCTCCCAGGTTCCCAGCCATCCGCTTGGGAATTGAGCATTTGATGTATTACTAATTAATAATGTACCAAGAAAAAGAAGTAAGAAAAATTTCATCTCGTTAAGTTAATTATGGATTGATTACCGGAAAGTAAATGAATCTATTAGCAGCCTTGCAAAAAAATACATCGATATGACAGTCGATACAACTGCAATAACGATTAATATTCTCCCGGTCAGCCGGGAAGCAAATGGTTTGGAGTTTTCCATCTTTATCT
>JAEYVS010000203.1 GCA_023429265.1 Bacteroidota bacterium
GTCCCGAACATGCTTCGGGAGAGAGGGGAAGAGCGAAGCGAAGGGGAGAGGTAATAAAAAAGAATTACACCTTCACCTCTTTCCCAAGCCCTAGCTTGGGAAAGCATTCGAAAGTAAATTGAAAATAACCCATAAACCTACGATCCGATTCAGTTAGTTATAGTCCAAACCCCCTCTCCTTACTAAGGAGAGGGAGAAGGTGAGGTTAAACTCTCGTTCCAAACTCCTGTTGGGAACGCAATAGCGAGTAAACAACCTCCCCCTTTTGAACAAAGGGGGGAAGTCACTCTTAGCGAGGACCGGGCTTTTACAGTGACAGGGGGTTTACCTCATTCCCAAGCCCCAGCTTGGGAAAGCAATAAAATTTCAGTTTTCCTCCATCTCTTTCCAAACCTTGTCCTCGCAAAAGCATGGGTCCGTTTGGGAATACCATAATTTCGGAGAAGAGATTTTTAATCTCAGCAGTGAAGCGTTATAAATTTAATTAAAGAGAAATTTAGGCAAATTTTCATTAGCCGGGCTCTTTTGCTTCTTTTGGGCAAGCAAAAGAAGCCGTCGGAGACAAAGATTTGGAAGTTGCAAACTATTTATAAACTCAATTTTTTTAAAGAAAAAAAGGGATGTTTTACCATCCCTTTAGAAATAAATTATTTCAATTTGATTTACTTCAATAACATCATCTTCTTCACCTGAGTAAATGACCCTGAAGTCAGCTTATAGAAATATACGCCGCTCGATAGACCATCCGCATTAAAATTAATTCTATAACTGCCCGCGCTCCTGAAATCATCCACCAATGTCCTTATAAGCTTCCCGCTTAGATCGTATACCTTCAGACTAACGTGCTCACTGCCCGGAATTGCGAATCTGATCTCCGTAACCGGGTTAAATGGATTTGGATAGTTCTGTGCAAGCTCGTAGCTCACAACGTTTCCTGTATTACCCGTTATGGATGTTGAGTTATCTACCCTAAACTTTATGTATCCTGTAGGAGCAGGTAAAGGTTTATTTATGGTTTTACCGCTCACCGATGTTGCCGATACATAATAGTAAACAACAGTGCCTAATGGCTGTGCAGGAATATTTGCCGTAAAAGTATCTCCCGCGACTGACATATTCAATTGATTGTAAGCCTGAGTAGTATCCGTTCTCCAGAATACCCTCGCGCTTGCAACGCCGCTCTTTGTATCTATGTATGCCTTCACCGGGTATGGGGATGATGTATTGTCATTATCTCTGATCGCTGAATGAGAAATGAATATCGGCTCATTAACACCTATCTCCTTTGTGATGCAGTGTATCGTACCAAGTGAAGGTATGATGGCGTTACTATTTACCCCCACAATATTATATCCCGGCATTGCCTCCCGGTAAATTCTGAATGCTGTAGTATCATATCTTAGCTCATATGTTGGCATTATGACTGTCTTATTAACTATGAGTGAATTTGTATATGTTCGATAATCTCCGCCGTTATTTGGGTACTGTCCGTTCTCCGGCGGCATTGGTATTCTTACTACCTTATATGGTTTCCCAAAGCAGGTTTGAAAATTATTTAATACATATTGAAGATTTGCCTCTATCTGTGGTCCATCTGCTACTCCCGGTGGATATTGACCCACAAGTAGTGTTTCTTCATCAAGAAGTTTCATGTGCATGTCTATATGGTGTATCTGGTCATAAGGCAGGGTATTCATTTTTATGAACCTGCTGATTCCCATATAGTTACTCATTATACCGTCTATCTGGGCTTCATTTTTAACAGACACTCCGTATGGGTTTCCTGCCTGGTTTTCCGTGAGAATAAGCTTTGATGCAAATCCGGTCCCGTGTCCGTCTACCATAAAGTTACCACCGGTATTCACCAGATCATTGGGAGCCTGGAGTGTACGGTGTATTGGAGTATTTAAGTATTGAGCAATGGTAACTGAATTTGTATCATCTCCGGGTCTGGGGCGATTATATATCCAATCTACGAGCCTTAATGTATCAGCAACTCCTGAGTACACTGCCCATGGACCATAATCTCTGCTCCATATAGAATTGTTGCCCATTGAAGTAACATTATATCCACGAACATACCTGATATTTGTAAGTGGAATGCTTGCGTTCGTTAAAGTTGTTTTAACGGCATTGGAATCAATACATAAAATAAATACTAATCCCTCCTGTGAAGCGTATCTAACGATTTCAGTTAAAATGGGGATAAAAGACATCCACTTTACTACTATGCCCTGTGTTTCCTCCCATTCGGCCATTGTCCTTACAGATCCCGGTGGGGGATTGTTATCATCGGTTTGAAATAGTTGAAGTCCGCCATTCATTCTCAGGAAATCTTTTTCCTGCTGGGTCATGAAATTTGGAAGATCCTGCCCGGATACCATACTCCCAAAAGCCAGGAAAAGCACTAAAAACGTTATTTTTTTTATCATATTAGATTTAAATTATGTGTAATTCTAATTCTTTCGATTTTTTAATTCAATGTAAAACAACATAAGATATGATTCTTTAATAGTTTAAATTTATCGTTGGACCGATTTTGATGGAGAAATAATTTGCTGTTTGTTGCGCATTAAGTAGTGAATTATAATCTCCTTCAAGAGTTATCATAAAATTTCGTGTAAACTTGTATTCTAAACCTAAAATAGCCTTTAAGTATAAATAGTTCTCTTCACCTTTTGATCCTAATGATGTTGTAGTAATATTGAAATTCCCGATGCCCGTTCCCAGTATCGCTCTTAACTCTTTTTTTCCTATTCTGTATTTTGCAAATAAACCTACAGCATTTGCTGAATAATCTCTGGGTCTGCTATAATTTCCAATAAAAAAATTCTCATCTGTATTATTCCAGTATTGATAATTTATTCCAAGATAAAATTGGTCATAAACCCTTGCTTCTGCTGAGAGATCAAATAATAATCCGTTTGTAAAGCTATTTTCAACTTTATCTTCATTCGCCGTGTGATATCCTATCTTTCCCGAGAATAAAACTTTATCATATTTTGAGCTTTGCGAGTATAATAATGAACCGGATAAAATAAAAAGAACAATAAAGGTACATTTCATGGTAGTTGTGTAGTTATATTTTAATGTAAATACTGATTATCCGTAATTAAATAACCCCTCACGTAATCCTTCACCGCCTCCGGTATAGGAGTTGTATTTAGTTCATAGCCCGTATCCTTCAGTTTTGTCATATCTGCCTGCGTAAAATTCTGGTACTTATTTATCAGGTCATTCGGCATGTCAAAATACTCGATGTTTGGCTCCAGGTCTAATGCCTCGAAAATCGCTTTA
>JAEYVS010000222.1 GCA_023429265.1 Bacteroidota bacterium
GTATATTTCACCTACTTGAGGCGGATTTACTAAGTATTTCATATCGTGGTTTTATTCATTAAATCTATAGCAATATACAAAAATGTGATAGGAGAATTAAGGCAAAAAGAGAGCTTAACCACAGAGGACACAGAGGCCGCAGAGAATAAATGAGAAGCCATAATTAATCCTAATCTTTACGAATTTCACTATTTTGTTGTTAACTGATTATCCGCAGAAATTTACTTCGTTCCCAAACAGGAGTTTGGGAACGAGAAGGGTTAAAATTACTTCACCAACAGCATCCGTTTTGTCTCGGTAAAACTTCCGGCTGTGAGTGTATAAAAATATATTCCGCTCGAAAGCACTGAACCATCAAACTGCGCCTCGTACTCCCCGGGGCTTAGCGTCTCATTAATTAATACTGCAACCTCCTTTCCCATCACATCATATATCTTAAGGCTCACAATATTGTCATCCCGAACTTGGTTCGGGATCTTAAACTTTATACTCGTGACAGGATTGAATGGGTTCGGATAGTTCTGGTACAATCTAAATTTATCGGGTACATTTGTCGAAATAGTATTAATATCTGTCACATAAGAATGAAGCTTAACAATAAAGCCGCTCTCTCCGCATACGTAGCCTGTTGCGCTATTTCTAAAGAGGTACATATCATACATATATCCGAATACCCGGTATGCCGAATAATGCGTAAAACTAAATCCGCCGTCCGAGGATTTAACAATATAGCAGGGTACTCCGTCAGTTGGTCCGTTTAATGCGTATATATAGCCGTCCCTGAAAAATAGTTCATAAAATGATCCCGGAAAGAACCCTGTCTGGAAATGATTGTAAATATATTGCCAGCTTTGTCCACCATCTATGGTTCGCATTATGCCTGTCTGGTAATATCCGAGTGAGACATACACTGTATCCCTATTCAATGGCACACAATCAAATAATGCGCGCTGACCGGTGTAACCATTAAAGAAATTATTAACTACCTGCCAGTTTTGTCCACCGTTTGTAGTTTTGAATACCTGTCCGTCATTTAGATACCATCTTGTGAGTAAATACCCGTACTCCGCATCACTGAATGCAACTTTTGTGATTGGCTCATTTGTATTGACCGAAATATCCATCCAGCTTGACCCGGTGTTTGTGGTTTTATAAAGCGTACCGCCGGTGCCGCCAATAAAGCCGGTTGTTTCATTCATAAAATAAATATGCTTGAGAGAATCGGCCCCCATGTCGGTGATCTGCCAGTTTAGTCCTGCATTTGTGGTTTTTATTATTTCACCGTCATCGCTCACCACAAAACCCGTTGTGCTGTTAGCAAAGAGAACGCAGCTGTAAGAGCTGTTAGACGAGCTGAGATTTACATCTAACCAGTTAATGCCTCCATTGGTTGTCCTGAGTAATGTGGAGAAATTCCCGGCGGCGAATCCGGTGTTTTCATTTATGAATGTGATGGACTTAAGGGTGCTGGATGTTCCGCTTTCCTGGACAGTATAATATGGGTCGGCAATTACACGGGAGGAAAGGAGCAGGAATAAAATTATCAGATTTCGCATAAAGTTAGAATTATTTGAAAATCAATTATTTAAACCTTAAACTAATCTCCTGCGATAAGATACATAAATGGAATGAAGAAATAAGGTAAATATTGTGATACTCGATTCCACAACAAAGGTCTATTCCGATAAATTTTACGCGGTCAAAGGCTCTTCAGTATAAGCTATCTTGTCGATAAGCAACTGAGCCAGTTTTTCAGCCTGGACACGGAGTTCTGGAACAGCTGTTGTTTCCCATAGCAAACCACGGAGATTGCCTCCGAGCGTATAGAAAGAGCCGCTTATTTTATTTTGAGAATTTATTAATGCGCCGTGCGTATCTGTTCTAAGCCCAAGATCCAGCTCATCCGGCTGAATGAGTCCTCCTGAAAATAGATTCTTAAGCAATGTATTTGATGTTTGAGTTATATCATATATCGGTCCCGAGCAATTTATTATCCTTGTGACCGTAAGTGTGTTTTCCGACCGGTCACGTTTTCTTAAGAAACGAACGCTTATATCGCTTCCTTCTTTATTAATGTCAATGACCCTTCCCCGGTAAATTATGAGCTTTCTATTTAGACGAAGTTTCTGGATCTCGTCTGCTACGTGAGTAGGAAGACGATGCCTGGCAACATTCCAGTAGTGTTTAAGATGATATAGAAATTTTTTCTTATCCTCGATTGTAAGCTTTTGCCAGATCTTTTGAGTAATTGGGCGAATGGAATCAATTACAGGTTCAGCTGAGAGTCCGAATTCACGCATCCGTTTAATGTGCTTCCGGAAAAGAGAAAAGAGCTTTTCAATTTCAAACGGTTCTTCGATTTCTTCAAGCAGACCTGAATAAGCCATGCCTCCGTGTCTATGCGGTAATACATTATATCCGCTGCGGGTAATACAATAGATTTTATTTTTAAAACCGTTCTCTCTTAGAGAAAGGACGGTATCTGCCATTGTAAGGCCGCTTCCTATTATCAGAATGTCCCCCTCACCGCTGAGATTAGAAACAGCTTCAGATTTCCAGGGGTTTGCAAAATATTCCGGCTGTGAATAAAAATCTTCATTAATAATGCGGGGATTTGCAGGGGTTTCAATGCAATTTTCTTTTTATTTTGACCCATAACCGCGATATTATTTATCAAAATATAAGATAAATAAATATTCATAAACTAACCATATCCAATAATTTTGGATAAAAAACCAATGCTTTGCTGTGTATTACCATTTTTTAGTAAATATTTTGACTTGACAGTCACCGTAAATATTACTATATTGTAAATAGTAAAACGTAGTTATTTTTCGTTCTTTGACGTAATATAATCCCCTCTCGAGAGGCCTGCCTGCCGCAGGCAGGGGTGGATTCTAACGAAGTTGGAAGACTGGGTGTGTTACTCCTTAAGAAATTAGAAATCCTTGGGGTTCTATGCGCTGCCATGGAATTTTTTATCCTGTCTCCCTATAGCCCAGCTTAGAGAGTTTTCGCAATTGCATTCCCAAGGTAGGCCTTGGGAATGAGGATTGTTAAAAAGATCATTCGTGCGAATTAGATTCAATAAGTGAGAATTAGAAGGCATTGGATTGGCTGAAGTTTAAAGGAAAAAGAAAAATTATTGCAATTAGTGAAAATTGGTGCTAATTCGTGGAAAGTCTTTTAAACAAAGGATGAAAAAAACTCCTCCGGAAATGTCTCATTAGCAAACTCTTGTTTTTACAAACCAAATTTTCGAACCGACACCAAATTTTTTCTAAACAACTATTAAAACAACCAAAACATTTTTTTAACCTCAATCTACCAATTATGAAAAATCAACACCTTAAAAATTATAGTCCGGCTGCTAATCTTTATCACTATGTTAAATCAACACCGCCGACTTAAAATAAAAAAGCGGACTTTCGCCCGCTTTTAATTGACTATTGATAATTGACAATTGATTATTTAACCAGTACCATTCGCTTAGTCTGAACAAATTCCCCTGCTTCCAATCGGTAGAAATAAACACCACTTGCGAAGCGAGAAGCATCGAAGCTTACTGTATAAGCTCCGGCATTATGATCACCGTTAACCAGCTTAGCTATCTCACGGCCCGATATGTCATAAACCTTGAGAGATACAAATGACTGTTTCGGTACATCGAAGCTTATCCTTGTCGCAGGATTGAACGGATTAGGATAGTTCTGACTCAGCGCAAACTCTTTAGGAATGACATTATTACCTGTTAAATTAGTAAGAGTCTGACCTATGAGACAGATATTATCAAAGAACCATTCGTCGGTTGTTTCCAGACCTTCGCCTCTGTACCTGAACTTGAATCCCGGATGCAGAGCTTCCTGTGGAAGAGCAAATGTAACAGAATCATAGGCTTCGAATACTCCAAAGCCATTGTCCGTTCCTTCAAATACGTGGACAGTATCCCAGTCCCCTGTCGTTGTCAGGAATTCAAGATACACGCTCTCTCCAATTTCAAGGTCGTGCTCACTCTCGTTCATTATCAGTACAGCTGATGTAAACATACCGAGGTCAATGACATTGGATTCGAGTAACGCATCAGCTCCTTTTACAGTCAGGAAGAAAGGTGAAGAAGGCACAGCGTGCGGGAATGTTCCCGTAGCCACACCGTTTACATCGATTATCTCAACATTATTAAAGACTGCCCAGGTATCTATATTAAATGAAAGTGATGCAAATGGCTCAAAGAAATACTTATCGACAAAGGTAATGGCAAATTCAGCAGTCGAGCTTGAATTTCCCGCAGTCGAATTATCCACTGCGTGAACACTGTAATAAACAGTATCAAAAATATCTACATCCGATGGCAGTGAGTTGAATTCACCTTCGTAGTCATCCCCCGAAGTATTTGATAACCTGAAGTGACGCGGCGAACCGGAAGTAT
>JAEYVS010000116.1 GCA_023429265.1 Bacteroidota bacterium
TCCAGCTTATTCTTAAAATTTTCTCTTTCATTTCCGTGATCCACTATTGAAGGCACAATACCAATCCACGCCGAATTATCCCACGCAGACGGAGCTGTATAATTTACGGTTATGGTTTCTCCCGGTGAATATGATTCTTTTGAGATTTCCATATCAGCGTCCAGAGACCTTGTTTCTGCATCAGGGTCGATTACTTTAATGGTTATACTGGATATTTCATCCATTCCGTCAGTACTGTTACCATCGAGATCTTTTGTGTACATAGCTAATTCATATGTTCCGGGTTCAGTCGGCGCCGTGAAAGTCAATACACCGATGTTCTTATTAAAAGCCTTCTCTTCCCGGGAAGTATCATTTGCTTCATTGTTCACGGGTTCATTGGTGTTATCCTTGTCTCCATTTTCGTTTCTATTTCCGTTATTGCCCGTTTCATTTCTACCCGCTGCTCCGGTTTCAGTACCTAAAAGCTTTATTGTTCCTCCGGTTAATGTGTCGCTATCCAGAGTATAAGCAAGTCGAATTTCCTCACCCGGATTAAACTCATCTTTTAAAACTATTATTTCTCCCGAGGGTTTGTCTGTTGTAATTTCCTGAACTACATTCTCAGCATCTTCTTTGATACTGCAGGAAGCCAGGGAAAAACAAACTGCCAGGATAAATACTCCGATCAATCCTTTTCTATTATCCATTTTGTGCTCTTTTAATTATTTTAATCTATCTTATTTATAGTTATTCATAATATATATTTCAATAAATGTGCCATTTCCCGCTGTATTCATAGGTATTGTGTTTTTAGGTGTTACTTTAAATGTTTTAAGGTATTTGATATGGAGCGTGGCACAAGAGGGATAAGGATGAGGCATAATAATGACAAAAGGGGAGACATAGTCTCCCCTTTTTGAAAAAACCAATAAGAAAACAATTTATTTTACTGTAAAGCTCACATACTTGATTTCTTTGCCGTTTGCGTCTGTATCGTGCATCCTGAGGTCATACTTTCCGGGTTTGTCCGGAGCTTTAAGTGTTATTGATCCTGAGGTTTTTCCGGAGAGATATTTATAAGACACATCGTGCTGATCATTTTTTGATTCATCGCCATGTTCGATTTCAGAAGGGATGATACCTATCCACGCGTTCTTGCTCCAGTTTGGTGACGCAGTAAATGTTACAGTGATGTCTTCACCGGTTTTATATGTGGTTTTGTTTGAGCTAAGCTTATAGTCGGTATCGTTTTCCTCTACGGTTTCCGCGACAGTAAATGTTACATATGCGACTTCCTTCCCATTAGCATCGGTGGTGTGCATCCTGAAATCATACTTACCCGGCTTTTCGGGAGCGGTAAATTTAAGGTTGCCCTTTTTATCTTTGAAGTACTGGTAAGACACATCGTGCTGATCATTCTTAGATTCATCACCATGATCGATCTCCGAAGGGATGATACCGATCCAGGAATTACTTCCAAAATCTCCTTCAGCAGAATAATTTACTGTAATCGATTCGCCGGGTTCAAATTCGCGGCTCGATAGACTTAGTTCTCCGGTAGGGTCGGAGGAAGTCTTTTCCACCGTTTCTTCTTTTCCGGAAGATGTATTAGAAGCATCTTCTTTTTTACCGCATCCTGTAATTATGACAGATGTGAGCAGTAAGGTAAATAAAGTAAATGTAAATTTTTTCATTTTTCTCCTGTAAGTTTGTTAAGCATTAAAATAGGCAGACCAACTCAACCTGGCCTGCCTATTAGGAATAGTCTCAACTATGAATAAAATTTCAGACCATACAAACATACCAATTTGATGATTTTATCAAAAACAAAAAAGGTGTATGTTGTTGCATGTTTGCAAGAAGGGCTCCAAGCAGAAAATACTAACCAATATGCTTTAAGGCTTCTTTTATGCTTAGCGGCTTTAGATTTGTGGTATTCACGAATTTTCTTACAGACTCTGGATTTCTCTTGGCATGCTCTCTGAGTGCCCAGCCAATTGCTTTTCTTACGAAAAATTCATCCTCTCCCGCTCTTCGTTTTATATAACGGTATAAAAGCTTTTCATCTGTCTTTTCTTTAAACTTAAGTTGAAAGATAATAGCCGATCTTTGGAGCCAGAAATTGTCTGATTGGAGCCAGCGATCGGTTATTTGTTCATCAATCCCGAATTTCAAAAAATATTTCCCTGCCAGTGAAGGAGCAACTCCATCGACAGTATCCCACCAGGATTTTGTGGTAATGAGATACTCGAATAAAGGTATGAGATCCTGTTTCCAAAGCTTATGCGTACGAGCAGCGATATTAATCGCAGTGTACTGATATTCCCTTTGCGGCAAGCCCCACATTTCTTTGGTAATCTTTTTAAGGTCCTTTATCTCGGGTAGTCCATATTCCGCAATAAATTGTTTTTCAAGTTCCTTTCTGACGGGACTAACTAAACCCCAGAATTGGAACTGGTCACGCATATATCTCTCCATATCCGGAGCTTTCTTTTTATCTGCATTTGCTTTGAAAAGTTTTTCGAGAGGCTTAATGTATGGATGCATATTTTTTTATTTGCTCAAAATCTTTTATTTTTACAATAAGGCAAATTAAACGATAATTAAAATAAAATAATATGCTCAAAGAATTCAAAGAGTTCGCGGTAAAGGGAAATATGGTGGATATGGCTGTGGGGATTATGATAGGTGCTGCTTTCGGCGCAATCGTTACATCGCTTGTTAATGACGTCATAATGCCCCCGATAGGCTTACTGCTCGGCGGACTGGACTTTTCTTCATTATTTATTATTCTTAAAGAAGGTACTACACCCGGTCCGTATTTTACAGTTGCTGAAGCGAAAACTGCAGGTGCTGTCACATTAAATTACGGACTATTCTTTAACGCCGCATTGAGCTTCTTTTTAATTGCTTTAGTTCTCTTTATGATGGTCAAGGGTATGAATAATCTTCGCAAGAAAGCCGAAGACGAAAAATCCCCGGTCGAGCCTCCGCAGGACATAAAATTACTTACTGAAATTAGAGACGCGCTGAAAAGTAAAGTATAGTACGCTACTTTATTTCAAATTCTGTGGAGGTTTCAAAGTAGGTATATATTTGTTTCACTATAGGTGATTCTGCAATAAGAATTCCATTAGGTTGGTTAGTAAATGTTGAAACAACTTTATATTTTCCTATCGGAAGCTTTGTATGGTCACTTAGGCCTGAATAAATACCTGAATAAATAATTACACCTTGAACGTCGGCATTTGCAGTATCGCCAGGATTTAAAGGGAGTTGTTGTCCAATATTACCACACATTCCTTTAAACATTTTAGGTTCTATCCATTCATCATTTTTGTAAACATAAACATTTGACCAAAAATGATTACCGAAAGAACCTTTGCCGTATATCACCTCTTGTGAAGTATTTATGATATTATAACTAAGGGGATTGCCCACATAATAAGAATTAGGGTTAATAACAAGGTTTGCAAGTTCATTACCATTGTAAATAGTGCTTACATACATTCCCCTTAAGGTTCTGGATAATTCCTTTGGCAGAAAAGAAGAGTATAAAGATAAACTTAATTCATTTCCTTTCAAATTAAACTCAAGAGATTCCTTTTTATAAGTTATTTCTTCACCATCTTTTAAAGGAGATTTTCCAAAAGTTACCTCATAACGTAAATTAGAATTACCATGTAGGGGGATTGTGTCGTGTAGTGAAATCTGAGAGCTATCATTTAAGGCATCAAATTCCTTATTTAATAATTCTTCTTCCCCGTTAAATAATTTGACACTTATAAACACTATTCCCTCAGCATCGATATTATGAAATCCACGTGCTATTGTTACAGGAATCTTATTATTAGAAAACCCTTTGACGCTAATTAACAATAATAATATTAATATTCTTACAAACATTTTACATTTATCATATTTATATTTAATTTATTATATAGCTCTTTTTTAATCAATGTTTTAATGCATAATCCATGGATATTAATGACACAAAATTCATTATAGACCGTTTAGCGCACAATACAGGCGTTTTTCGCGAAATTTTCACGGGAATTTCTCCCGAATACGCCTCCTGGCGGCCCGCTGAAGGCAAATGGTCCTTCCTCGAGGTGGTAAATCACATTCGCGACGAAGAGGAGCTCGACTTTCGTGAACGCGTCAAAGCAGCTCTCGAGAATCGTGAGGCTCCTGCAATTCATCCCGGCAAGTGGGTTACAGAGAAAAACTACGCAGGCAGAGACTATATCTCCAGCGTGGCGAATTTCCTCCTGGAGCGCGAACATTCCATAGAATGGCTCAGGTCATTAAAAGATATTGACTGGAATAGTAAATGGACTAATCCACAGTTTGAAATGACGGCATACGGATTTTTGGTAAACTGGCTCGCGCACGACTATCTCCATATCCGCCAGCTGAATAGGATGAATTTTCTGTACTTAAAAGAAAAAGCAGGTGATGTATCTTTACAGTATGCAGGTGATTGGTAAACTAAAAATTTAAATTATGAAGATCGCAATAATAGGCGCAGGTAAAGTCGGTTCCGCCCTCGCAGAGGGCTGGGCAAAAGCAGGCCACGAAATTTTCCTTGGCGTGAAAGATCCGTCAGCCGATAAACATAAGAGCCTTCTCTCGAATGAAAAGATCTCAGCTCACTCCGTAAAGGATGCCGCGGAAAAAGCTGAAGTTATCCTTATGGCTCTTCCTTCCAACGCCGTAGAGGATGTTTGCAGGGATATGGGTGATGTGAAAGAAAAGGTTATACTCGACGCAATGAATTCCTTCGCGGAAAAACCGGCCCCATATGATAATACAAGTGAAGCTATCAAACAATGGACAGAATGTAAACACGTAATTAAATGCTTCAATACTGTCGGCTATGAAGGTATGAAGAACGCTGACTATAACGGAATAAAAGCAGATATGTTTATGGCAGGTCACAGCGAAAAAGGCAAGGAGATAGCCGTACAGCTGTCAAAGGATTTAGGATTTGAGCATTGCTACGATTTCGGCGGCGAAGATAAGTTTGACCTGATGGAGCAGCTCGCTTACGCCTGGATAAATCTCGCAATCTTCCAGAATGTTGGAAGGGATATTGCGTTTAAGGTTTTAAAGAGATAGAAAGAATTACTGTATCCCATTAAACTGCTTATAAGTACTATAAGCAGTCTCCTGTAAAAACTTTGCATAGCTTTTATCTATACCCGCGGTGTATGTCAGTCCTACCGGGCTTTTCTTAAAGACCGTCGCATAGAATACACACGCGTTAAGATAGGTAGCCTCGGGATTAGGATGGCTCTCATCCTCCTCCCATAGATTTGCGAAATAATATTTCCTGATCACATTTTGCCAGGCGAGCCCCGCCGGTACCACCTGCGCGCCAAAATCTTTTCCCATCTGTCTGTATGCTTTTTCCACTGCCGCTTGCATTTCAAAGTAGTCTTTAAATCTCTTCGTGCTCAATGTATCCAGAATGTGTATGCCTCCCTTCTTTCTTCCCCACGTCATGTAAAGCAATGTCTTCGCCTTCTTCACCTTAATTAATGAATCGAGATAATTTATAGCAGGATATGTATGCTTTGTCCTGAAGGAATCTATCACCGTTCCGAGGCTGTGCTCCTGCAGTACTACAAAATTCCACTTCCCTTTTTTGATCTTATCGATTGTGGTTTTATTCTTAGTATGTTTTTCGAGCGTTGTTCCTCCTATCGCGCTGATATCGGTTTTTACGGTTTCTCCTCCCGATTCTACGAGCTTTGTAAATGTCCCCGGTAGGTCATTCATAAATGTATAGCTGTTACCAATAAATAGTATCCGCGTGGTATCGGCTTTTTCCTGGGCATTAAGAGCGTATGTGCCCGTAATAAAAAATACAGTTATAAGTAGTATGGTTCTTTTCATAATGTTTCAACACGCGGAGGAGACCGAATGTTTCATCGGCAAAATATTAAAAAACAACTATTAATTTAGGATAAGGCGGCAAATACATCTTTTATGTTTTCTCCCGATACAAGTATCTGCAGAACATCACCTTCTTTGAAATGAGTGCCCCCGCTGGGTACGATGAATTTCTCATCGCGGCATATCAGGACTATCAATGACTCTTCGGGAAGCTTAATATCGACGATCGATTTTCCGGCTAAACGCGAACCATATGCTATGATATATTCGACCAGCTGTGTACCCGAGTCATCATCAGATATGAATTTAAGCGGCACGCTGACTTCCTTCTCTTCCTTTTTTTCCAGCTTGAGCCACTTCGAAAATAAGGGAATGGTCCATCCCTGCAATAAAGCTGATAAAAGCACAATAAAGAAAACAATGTTAAAAATATAATCTGCATTGCCAAGTCCGGCTATCAATGGAAAAGTCGCGAGGATTATAGGAACTGCTCCTCTCAGCCCTACCCAGGATACGAATATTTTCTCCCGGATGTTGTATTTAGAAAAAGTGAGAGTTAAAAACACCGACAGCGGACGCGCGATGAATATCAAAAACAATGCCGCAAGTATCCCCGTCTCAGCGACAGGTATTATACGTGATGGATATGCAAGAAGTCCCAGTGTTAGGAACATCACTATCTGTCCGAGCCACGCAAGCCCGTCAAAAAATCTCATTAACGATTTTTTGTGGATGAAGTAGCTATTACCCAGCATCAGCCCTGCTATGTACACCGCGAGAAATCCGCTTCCACCAAGTAGGGCAGTTATAGCGTATATCATCAGCGCTCCCGCAAACATAAATACCGGGTAAAAACCGTTATATGAAAATCTGAACCTATTGACGAAGAGAAGAAGCCCTTTTCCCAAAAAGTATCCCAAAACTCCTCCTATACCCATCTGCATTATGAGAGAGCCCAGTATGCCTACGCCGGGTGTATCACCGGAGATAAGGAGCTCTATGCACGTTATGGTGAGAAAAACTGCTAGCGGATCATTGCTCCCGGATTCCAGCTCGAGCATCGGCTTCAGGTTGCCTTTCAGTTTCACGCTCCGTGACCTCAGCACTGCAAAAACAGCCGCGGCGTCCGTGGAGGAAATTATGGACCCCAATAGCAATCCTTCGATTAACCTAAAGCCCAGAACATAATGAGCAAACAAACCTATTCCTGCAGTAGTGAGTAACACACCAATAGTCGCTAAAAGTATTGCATCCTTAGAAGCACTCTTTGCTTTATTCCAATTCGTGTCCAGTCCGCCGGAGAATAGAATGAATATTAGAGCTAAGATCCCGACAGCCTGAGCCAGCTCGATATTCTCAAAAAAAATATCGCCCGGTCCGTCTGAACCCGCGAGCATGCCTACTCCCAGGAACAGCAATAACGATGGCACACCGATATTATCGGTAAATCTCGCTATAATTATGCTTACTATGATAAGCACTGAGACTATCGCCAGTATGGACTCTAAAGGTATCAAATATATTATTGTATAATGAGTGTTTACTGATTGGTTTAAAAAACTGCGTGAAGGATAAATCCGTCTTATTAATATAACGATTTTTAGGCAATAAATATATTATGGGATAAATTTTTCCCAAAATTTTATCCCTCTATCGTGCTGTAGTTAATAGTGATCTCATCACCGGGATAAATGTTCCTTAGAGCAGTATCGATTCCATAATAATCAGAAGAATCATCCGAAAATATATTAGGATCAGGTGAGTGATTTATAAAGCGGGCGTTGTCAGAAGCAAGAATATATTTACCCAGACGTTTATCGAGGTAACCATAATGGTCTAGATACTCTTTTACGTGTGAGCGAAGTGACTCTGCAAAAGATACATCCATCACCACATCGAACCCCGGGGTGAATTTCCATACAGCTTTACCTTCCGGAATAAACTCCTCCGCGAATAATCCGAGACCGTGTATGGAGCTCTTTCTTATTTCAGTTTTTACCAGCAGCAAATTAAAGTATTTTTATTCTGCACAGTGAAACTAAAAATTTTGTATCTTTAAATAAATAAAAAAAGGAGTCTTTTGCAAGGCGGCATCATCCTGGAGGTTGTACTCATTTTGTTACTAATTGGCATAAATGGCTTATTCGCAGGCTCTGAGCTTGCAATGGTTTCCTCCTCTAAAGCTCGGCTGAAGAAGCTCGCTCTGGGAGGAAGTACGAGAGCCGCCGCCGCGTTAAAACTATCAAAATCCCCAAATACATTTCTCTCAACCGTACAGATAGGCATTACCCTGGTGGGAATCTTCGCGGGAGCCTTCGGAGGTGCCACGCTTTCCGGAAAGCTTGCCGTGGTTATATCTTCTGTGGATATCCTGGCACCGTACAGCGAGACTTTGTCTTTTGTGCTCGTCGTGATGGCGATCACTTACCTATCGCTTGTTGTAGGGGAGCTTGTCCCAAAACGGCTTGCAATGAATAATCCGGAAGGATTAGCGCTCTTTGCAGCAAAACCTATGAGTATCCTTTCCGTCATCACTAAACCATTCATCTGGTTACTGAGCACGTCAACCGAAGTGGTACTAAAGCTCTTGCGTTTCAAAGCTTCAACAAAATCCGAAGTCTCCGCGGAAGAAATCAAAATACTGGTGGACGAAGGGACCAGAAGCGGCACCATAGACGAAGTGGAAAAGGATATTATTGGACGAGTGTTTAAAGCCGGCGAGCTTGAGATCACTTCAATTATGACAATTCGACAGGATATGATCTTTCTGGATAAAGATGATGAAAATGAAGTAACCATTAAAACACTAATGCAGACCCCATACTCACGCTATCCCGTTATAGAAGGAAACTTTGACAATGTGATAGGTTATGTAAATTCAAAAGAAATCTTAAAAGACCTGGCTAAAAACGGTTCAATCGATATTATGAAACACCTTATGCCTGTCGTAAAAACACCGGAAGATACACCGGTTCTTCATATGCTGGATATTTTTAAGGAAAAGGAAACTCATATCGCGATAGTTTCCAATGAATATGGCGGTACCGAGGGACTAATAACTCTTGGAGAGGTGATGGATTCCATAGTTGGTGATATAGAAAAAGAAGAATCTAAGGAAATAACCATGCTAAATGATAATGAATACCATTTGAGCGGATCCCTGCATACCGAAGATCTTAAGGAGCTCTTAAAAATATCTTCTCTGCCCAATGAGGAGGAAGATTACAAGAC
>JAEYVS010000160.1 GCA_023429265.1 Bacteroidota bacterium
AATTACTTAATCAAAATCATCTTTTTCATAGAAGTCAAACCCTCTGTTTCGAGCCTGTAAAAGTATACCCCACTCGATAATCTGCTGCCGTCGAACTCCACATTATAGGTACCCGCACTCTGGTAAGTATTTATTAATTCCGCTACTTGTCGCCCGGTTATGTCGAATACATTCAGCTTTACAGCGCCGTCTACAGGAAGCTGGTAGCGTATCTTTGTCGTAGGATTGAAGGGATTCGGGTAATTTTGCTCAAGTGAGTACCTTTCGGGTATAATACCCGGTTCCTGGGTAATATTTACCACAGCATTGATGTTCTTTAATACTATCCCTAAGCTTCCTCCCATATAACAGACTCCGTTTGGAGTGAAAGCCACAGCGTACATCGTACTGATCGTGCGGCGTGTGTCTTCCATCCAGTTTACACCGCCGTTGGTTGTTCGGTATGGATAGCCGCTAGAGCCCACTGCTACGCCGTTATTCGCGTCGTAGAATTCCATTGCCCAGATCGTATTGCCGAGCTCAGGGGTTGGTGTCCATACCAGTCCTCCATTTGTTGTCTTATATGTAGCTCCCCCGGAACCGCTCGCGTAGCCGGTCATTGTATTCGCGAAGCTGACCGCGTAACATCCGAGCTCCGTACCGTTAAATTGAAGGTTCCAGTTCACACCTCCGTTAGTTGTTCCGTAGATCACCTCGCCTACGCCTACTGTCCACCCGTGCATATCATCTACAAAGTCAACATCCCAGAGAAGCTCTCCGCCCGGCACCGGGAAGTTAGTCCAGGTAGTGCCCCCATTGGTTGTTTTCAGAACTGCGCCTGTCTGTCCTGTTGCGTAGCCGGTATTATCATTTACAAAATCTATTCCGAGAAGGTCTTCTGTCGAGCCCGTGGTGAGCTCTGTCCAGTTTGTGCCGCCGTTTGCAGTTTTAAATATCCTACCATCGTCTCCGGCAATGTAAGCAGTGTTAGGAGATGGGGCTGATACATTGTTTAATTCCAGTGTTCCGCCGGGAGTTGTCTGCGTTTCAAAAGTGGCACCGGCATTGGTTGTTTTTATCACGATTCCGTTATTACCTACAAAGTACCCTGTATTATTATCCCCGAAGCTCGCGCCATCCAGTAATTGAGTCGTATAAAATGTAGTAAGGGGTGTCCAGGTCAAACCTGCATCTGTTGATTTAAACATCCAACCGTCATCACCACCAAGGTAAGCTACGGTTGCGGATTCAAACCTTACAGCATAAAATGTATTAGTAAAGCCCGGTACCGTAATGGGATTCCAGGATGTTCCATTATCTGTAGTTCTCAGTAGTCTTCCGCTGCCGCCACACGCCAGTCCAATGCTTCCGGAAAAATCGATGCATTGAAGGAGGATCGAACCGGTGTTATTACCATAAACGGAATCCCAGCTAACTCCGCCATTTAATGTGCGAAGTATCCTCTGCCTCTGTCCTATGATAAACCCTGTATTAGAGTTTGTAAATTTCATGTCGTAAAAGTCATCTGTCTGAGGAGTGAGTGGTGACGAGATGAGCGCGAAATTACTTCCGCCATTTGTGGATCTCAGGATGCAGTTATCATTACCCACAGCAAAGATGGTATTAGCATTTGTAGTCGCTGAGCCTCTGAGTGTTTTAGTAATAACATATTGAGCAGACTGTGAAGACCACGTCGCGCCTCCGTCTATCGTTTTCATTATGAATGAATTAAATCCAACAGCCCATCCGGTATTAGCATCTATGAAGCTCACATCGTATTTAGTTGTGTCAATTCCTGAGGTAAGTTCAGTCCAGGTCTGTCCGCCGTTTGTAGTCTTATATGGTTTCGTATCAGGTCCGCCTCCTACGCCGTATCCTGTCATCGAATTCACAAAAGACAATGCCCTCAGATTTCTATCCATATTAAGGTGTACAATTGACCAGGACGTTCCACCGTCATTTGATAATAAAACATCGCTGATCCAGTTAGTTACGCCAACGATATTACCCGGTGATGTTACAGCAAGGTCGTATACATCATTTACCTGCGGAGTAGGATTTTGAAACACCCACTGCGCGTTTGCATTCATCCCAAAAACACAAAACAGTACAATTAGTAAGAAATTCTTCAAGACATCCTCCTTAAAATTATGTTAACTAATAGATAAAATAGAAGTTGTGTAAAAAGATGAAAGGTAAATATGAAGGAAAACCACATCTAATGAACCTCAATAGCTCCGCGGATTCCGCTTATTATCATTTCTGTGCCAATAACGGAAAGTATAAGTCCCATAAGCCGGCTTACCACCTGGATAACATTTTCTCCCAAAAAGTTTACCAATTTTTGGCCGGATATAAACAAGAGAAAGGAAAGTATACAAAGGATTAAAAAAATACCTGATGTAATCAGAATAGATAATACCGAACCATCTGCTACAAAGTTCATAGCTGCGGCTATGGTGCCGGGACCGGCGAGAATAGGTATTCCGAGCGGTGATACTGCAATCCTTGTCTTGGTTTTAATATCCATTTCTTCCATACTCTTTGTGTCAACACCCGGATTATCGCTCAGAAGCATCCTCATCCCTGTGATGAAAAGCAAAATTCCTCCGGTTATACGAAATGCCGGAAGGGTAATTCCGAAGAGCTGAAAAATGAATTTGCCCATTACAATAAATATCACTACTATTATAAAAGCTATTACTAGGGATTTAAAAGCAATCGATCTTTTGTCGGAATTGCTCATTCCTTTAGTAAGTCCAATAAAGATGGGTGTACTTCCTATCGGATTCATCATTGCCAGGAATCCAAAAAAAACTGTAATAATGTATAGGTAGATATTATCCATCTATTCCTTCTCCAACTTCTCCCTTATCTCCTGGAGATGAGCCCTATCCTCATCACTCACCTCTGGAATCTGCGGGTTGATCTTTTCAAGTGTCTTTACAACAATGTCTCCAATTGCAGTTCGGGAGAACCATTTCTTGTCAGCCGGGATTATATACCAGGGGGCGTGCTTTGTTGAGGTGTGGGTCAGCATATCCTCATAAGCTTTAATGTATTGGTCCCAGTAGCCGCGCTCCGACATATCTGCTTTGGAAAATTTCCAGTTCTTATCCTCATCCTCTATCCTGGCTAGAAATCTTTCCTTCTGCTCCTCTTTTGAGAGATGAAGAAAGAATTTCAAAACAATGGTACCGCTGTCATATAAGTGTTTCTCGAAGTTATTGATCCGTTCGTATCTGCTTTGCCAGAAATCCGGTGTGACATCATCTACAGAAAATATTCCCGGGAGATTTTGTTTCAGCAGGTATTCCGGGTGAACCTTAACCACCAGTACCTCTTCATAGTGTGAGCGGTTGAATATTCCTATCCGTCCTCTTTCCGGTAAAGATTTCGCGCATCTCCATAGAAAATCGTGATCGAGCTCCTCCTGCGAGGGCTGCTTAAAACTGAATACCTGTGTACCCTGAGGATTGATACCGGACATCACGTGTTTGATCGCGCCGTCCTTTCCGGCTGCATCCGCTGCCTGCAATACTATCAGCAGGGAATGCCTGTTCTCAGCATACAGCCTGTACTGAAGGTCCTGCATTTTCTTTATGTCGTCTTCGAGCTTGTCCTTCGCGTCGTCCTTGTCTTTAAAATCACCGCAGTAAGCAGTATCATAATCTTTGAGTGAAATTGTATTGCCGGGCTCGGCAAGAAAGTGTTTGAGGTCGAACATCTTTTCCTTTTTTATGGAATTTAACTATTAATGTGGATAAACTCTATAAACTATTGAACTCATTTACAAAATACATCATATGAACTTTATCAGGAAGGCTTTGAAATTTGTTCTAGCAGCCACATTTTAACTCCGAAAACATTCGAAGGAAGTTCATTTATCTTTCTTCTTAACTCTTTTTGCCTGAAGCCGTCCCTGGCTTTTACCGGGTCGATCTTCATTAAAGTTGAGTCATTCACTAGCGGGAGAAAATCCGCTATCGTCTTTCTGTAAAGTTCTGTAATATACTCCTCGCTTCTCAGGTAATGCCTCAGAGTATCTATGGCAGCCAGAAGCTGGTCGTACATTTCCAGCTCGGAATATATCTGTATCTGTAAAAGCTTTACCTGTATTTTTAAAATATAGTTGCTGAAACTTGTTCTGGAGAGCAGTTCAAGTGCCTCATCTTTATTGCCTTTATGAAATGCCATATAAGCCTGGCTGTAGTTAAGACTGTTTGCTTTTTCTTCTTCAGGAAGTATGTCCTTAAATCTCTCAATAAAATCATTTACATAATCATATTCACCGTTTAAAGTACCGATCTTTACAAAGTTTACAAAATCAGGATATGGCATGCGGATATTATCATAAAAACCCTCTCTCAGAAAACCCTTATGTACTTTAAGCATCTCCCCCAAAAAAGTCCGTTCACCTTTAATATTAAATACATATGCGCAGTAGCCACCCTGGTGAATATAGCTCATATATCTGTCTTTCTCTGTGAGCTCGCTAATGTGATTTGTGTGTATTTCCTTTATCCTAAAATAATCCTCTTCCTTTCTGTCAAGCTCTAATAGCAGGATATGTTTATAAAGCAGAAATGTCGGATTATCAGATATATTATTGGACGTAATATAATTCTTTACTTCATCAATAAATTTTAGGTCATAATCCACGTTGTTCTGTTTGGTTTCATATATCATAATAGTATATAGCTTTAACAATCTGATCAGTGAGCAAGTTAAAATGTTATCGAGCTGAACCTGTGCTAAATTGAATCCTGTATTGGGTTTTAAGAGAAAATTATAATAGCTGCGCTCGGCAGACATTCTGAATTCATTCAACAAATATTCTTCTTCTTTGATCGGGGTTGTCAGGTGTTTTTTTTCAAGCTTTTTATATTCACTTTCATAAAGGCTCATTAGTCTCCTTCCCCGAAGCTCCATAATAAAATAGATCTCGTTCTCAATTGTAGTGCTGCCGTAAGTCAGCTTCAGGTAATCCATTCCCAGCTTGTATAGGTCGGATATTATATTCTTTAACTTAAAGTAATCGTATTTCTCATCTTTAAATAACTTGCTGAATATTTTTTCCTCTTCCAATTTTTTGGAATCAAATTCGGGATGAAAATTGGCAACCTCCTTAAAGAGATTAACCACATTCTTATTCTTATTGTAAAACGGAGATTCGACGTAATCAGAGAACTCTTTCATCTCATTTTTTGAAAAAGTCGAGAGGAGTTTGATTAGACGGGTATTTTTCATAATTTGGAGGCTAAAAAAAGAAGTATATAAATTATGTTATTTCAATTAATTAAGCCATAATGGCGCAGATAAATAATGCCCTGAAAATCTAAAATCTCCGAATTTTTTCTTTGTCATTCAATGTATAAATAACGTATGTTCATTCAGCGTTATGGTAAAATTCATTATACAATTTTCTATCCCCCAAATTAGCTGTTAAACCTTTCCCATTATCATAACGCAAATGACTAATCTAAGGGTTGGCATTTGGGGGATATTTAAAAAACTTTGCATACGGAGGAAACATGAAATACGTATTTTTCTTAATCTCTTCACTTCTATTGATCTCAAACTCAGCCCGTTCACAATGGACAGTATCACAAACTGGATTTCACCAAATATACACTTCTATATCGGCCATCGATGATAATATTGTATGGACAGGTGGGCATGAAGGAATTGTTGCTAGAACCATTAATGGTGGTGCCAGTTGGAATTTATCTGTTGTAGGGGACTCTTTAAATATTATCAGTATATATGGGATAGATAATAACACAGCCATAGCAATAACTGAAGAAATTTCTCCCGCAAGCTCAAAGATCTGGAAAACATCGAACGGTGGAAATAGCTGGGTGCAGGTATATCAACAATCAACTCAGCTTAAAGCTTTAAAAATATCTCCATCGGGTACAGGTTTATGCATAGGTAATCCCTCCGGCGGTAGGTGGTCCATCCTGAAAACTACTGATTTTGGAACATCCTGGGATACTACGGGAATGTATCTGGCAGGTACAGGCAATACTGTTAATAATTGTATGTATTCCAATGGGTCAGAATATTGGTTTGGCGCATCAGGGGGGAGATTATTTCACACGTCCAATGATGGAGCATCATGGACTATCGATACAGTGGGGACTACTAATATTATTAATATCTGGTTTAACGGACAATTCGGTATTATTAATAATTATACTTTTACTTACCGTACTACTGATGGAGGTGATACCTGGAACACTGTAACACATCCCGGAAATGGATACGGAAGACCAACTGTAGGGGCGGGGAATAAAATGTGGCAGGTTTCCGCCGGAAGCATATTTATTTACACATCTACAGATAATGGCAATAGTTGGACTTCAAATAATTCATATATACAAACTAAAGTGGATATATCAATTTCAAGAACGGGAAGCACTGTCTGGATATCGACTGTCTTGGATAATATTTTACATACATCCACCGGCGTTAATATTAATACCATTTCAAATCAGATTCCTGACCGTTTCGCTCTCTTCCAAAACTACCCGAACCCATTTAATCCATCTACAAAGATAAAATTTGCCATACCAAATTCTTCCTTTGTAAAGCTGGCAGTATATGACATGCTGGGTCGGGAAGTATCTTCTTTAGTTAATGAACAGCTGCAGCCCGGTACTTATGAATATGAATTCGAAGCATCCGGACTTAATAGTGGTGTGTACTTTTATAAAATTTCAACGGATAATTTTTCGGAAGTAAAGAAGATGACCATAATCAAATAGCAATTCGACAATGAGAAGAATTATAATTTTAATATTATTTACATTAATAGCCGGTTCAACTAATGCTCAATGGCAGCAGGTTTATACAGTTCCAAATTGGGTTTACTCGTTCACTGCTACAGGCAATAATATTTTTATTGGAGCTGGAAGTACCGGAATACACTCTTCAGCTAATAATGGAGCTAATTGGAGCCAGGGAAACTTAACAGGAACAGTTTACTCACTGGCATCAAGCGGCAGCTTTTTATTTGCAGGAAATTCGGGAAATGGAATATTCAGGTCTTCTAATGCGGGGGTAAATTGGATTCAAACTCCGCTAAACAATCGGTTTATACGAACGCTTGCTGTGAATGGAGCTACTATTCTGGCAGGTACATCATCATCAGATAATGAAATTTATCTGTCGACAAATTATGGAGCTAATTGGAATGAAGTATCTCCCATTGGTGGTGAAGTGATGTCTCTTAATATAAGTGACAATTATGTGTTTGCCGGTGGTAATCCTGTAGGTGTATTTATTTCAACAAATGACGGAGCTAATTGGCAGCAGTCATCTTTGAATAGTGGGATTGTCCGTGCTATTGTATCAAATGGCAGTAATATTTATGCCGGAACAAATTCCGGAGTATTTATTTCAACTAATTATGGCGCAAACTGGGTTGAGTCATCATTAAGCACACAATACATTTACTCTATGGCTTTAAACGGGAGTAATCTATATGCCGCAAATGGTACAGGAGGAGTATGGGTATCAAATAACAGCGGCGTTAACTGGACCCAGCGAAATGAAGGTTTCGGGGGTTTAAATGTTCAGAATGTTTTTATTTCAGGCAGCTATATTTATGCTAGCGCTTACACCGGATCAAATCATACTGTGTTTAGAAGACCGCTCAGTGAACTTGTTGGCATTCAAAACATTTCTTCCGAAATCCCGGACGGCTTCTCATTACAGCAAAACTACCCAAATCCCTTTAATCCCTCTACAAAGATAAAATTTGCCATACCTAATTCATCCTTTGTAAAGCTGGCAGTATATGACATGCTGGGGCGTGAAGTATCATCCTTAGTAAATGAACAGCTGCAGCCTGGAACGTATGAATATGAGTTCGAAGCATCAGGATTAATTAGCGGTGTGTATTTTTATAAAATTTCAACGGACAATTTTTCGGAAGTAAGAAAAATGATTTTAATTAAATAATACTCAGATGAAAAATTCAATATTAATTTTCTTATTTGTTATTTGCGTTTTACCTTTTGGTATAAGCAATGCCCAGTGGGAGCCGGATGTTCGGCTGACAGATAACTCTGCCGGCTCTTTTACATCTGATAATAATGCATGGTGTATCGCAGCAAACGGAAATATTCTGCACGTCGTATGGTATGACAATCGCGACGGAAACTATGAAATATACTACAAACGCTCGACAGACGGAGGCACAAGCTGGGGAACAGATACACGGCTGACTAATAACTCCGGTGTTTCAAACTATCCTTCTGTTGCGGTATCCGGCTCGATTGTGCATGTTGTGTGGTCTGACAGTCGGGATACCGGGATATATTATAAACGCTCTACAGACGGAGGCACAAGCTGGGGAGCTGATCAACGGTTGACGAATCAAACGGCTCTGTTTGCTAATTCATTCCGTACTTCAGTTGCGGTATCCGGCACGGTTGTGAATGTTGTATGGCATGACCTGCGTGATGGGAACATAGAGGTGTACTACAAACGCTCACCGGACGGCGGTGCGAGCTGGGGAGCTGATACACCGCTGACGAATCACACCGGTCAGTCAGTCAATCCTTCTATTGCAGTATCCGGCTCGGTTGTGCATGTTGCCTGGGAAGAGCAGCGTGATGGAAACCCGGAGATATACTATAGACGCTCAATAGACGGAGGTATAAGCTGGGAACCTGATACCCGGCTGACGAATAATCCGGCTCAATCACGTTTTGCTTCAATATCAGTATCGGATTCAGTTGTGCATATTGTTTGGAGGGATCAGCGTGATGGTAATATGGAGATATATTACAAACGTTCAACTGATGGTGGTGCAAACTGGGGAAGCGATACACGCTTAACCGATAACTCCGCTACTTCACAGTTCCCTTCTATTGCAGCTTCGGGCTCTGCTGTGCATGTTGTATGGTGGGATGCTAGGAGCGTGAGCGAAGAGATATATTACAAAAAATCCACAGATGGCGGTACAACTTGGGGAACAGATACACGCTTGACAAATAACTCTGCTGAGTCACAGTATGCTTCAGTTACGGTATCAGGTTCAGCAGTACACGTTGTATGGAATGACGACCGCGATGGGAACTGGGAAATATACTATAAACGCGACCAAACAGGTAATACTGTGGGTATAACTTCGATTAGCAGTGTAATCCCGGACGGATTCTCCCTTTCCCAAAACTACCCGAACCCTTTCAACCCCTCTACAAAGATAGAATTTGCCGTACCAAATTCATCTTTTGTAAAGCTGGCAGTATATGACCTGCTGGGAAGGGAAGTTTCGTCGCTTGTAAATGAACAGCTACAGCCGGGAACTTATGAATATGATTTTGATGCGTCCAGACTGAATAGTGGCGTATACTTTTACAAGCTGGAATCGAATAGCTTTTCAGAAGTTAAAAAAATGCTCTTGATAAAATAAGTGCACAATAAAGAGAGGAGGCTTTCACTCCTCTCTTTTTATAATCCCTCATTTTTCCTAATTTGTGGTATCCTTAAATCAAATGAAACCTCTTGAAAACACTTTTCACGGTATTCATCCTATCCATAATCACATCATATTCCTACTCGCAGGTAGTTAACATCGAATCTAAACGCGTGCGTAAGGAAGGCGACGGATGGTCCGGTGAATCCGGTGTGGAGTTTTTCATATTAAAAGAAGTGAACACCATATACGCCGCGGGAGGAAATATCCAGCTCCAGATGAAAA
>JAEYVS010000217.1 GCA_023429265.1 Bacteroidota bacterium
GTCCACGACCCTGACTCGCCTCAGCATCCAAACCCGATTTTTAAAATGGAGCAGAACTGGGTAACGCCTGTCTATTATGATATTACTACGAGCGTAACAGACCTTCCCCCTATAGAGACAGCGAACGAATGCGCCGTTATTACAATATACGGAAAACCCGGCGCTACCCCGGATGGACTTGGAGGGGAATGCTTAATTGTTGAAAATCGAAGACGAATAGGATTTGACAGAAAAATTGCATACCCTGTTGACCCAAATGAGACATTCAAAGGTGGTCTTGCTGTTTGGCATTATGTCCCTCAACAATGGACTCAATTTCCTCCAAATACTTGCAGCAGCGGTGATAGAAGGATAAAATTTATGGCGGCAAACGGTGAAACTGAATTATGTGGAAGCACGAGCATTCCTCAGCATTTTTATGCTTATGATGATGATATAGTTAATCCAGATTATTATAATATTCTTACCTCTAAAACCTACTCAACTAAAAACTTAAAGACTGGAATTGAGCTCATTGATATCAGCCAGGAAACATACGGAGATCTTTATAGTGAGATGAGTTTTGACCTGGATTATACTATTTCAGAGCCTCCGGATTATGACTATGTTATCTACGGCAAAGGAACCATTCCTAATGAGGTAGTTACTCTAGCAGGAAATGTTTTCTTTTTTTCCAATAATTTTAATGAATATTATGAAGTTTACCCCGGCACAAATATTGAATCTTATGGAAGTGCACAAGTAAAGAATATAAATGCTGAAGGCACTGCGCAAAACCCGATTACTTTGAGAGGGGTCGGATATGAAAATCAATCCGAAAAGCACAGGGTAACGACAAATACTTTTGTTGTAAACCAACCGCAGGCATTTCAAACTGTCGATGAAGTCATACTGAAACATATAGTTACATATGATATGAATCCAAATTTGCCCGATCTAACGGTAGCTTCTAATAGTACTTCCGTATTACCAGTAACTATGGAGAATATAACTGTAGAACATACTGATCTGGGTGGAGCAGATGATATAGTTTTAATTAATACTGAAATTACATCCCTTGACTTATCCAACTTAAATCTAAAATTATTTGGCAATGCCTCCCTTCCTGTGAAATGTATGGGAGATATTATTATGGAAGAAGGTAGAGTTGGATTTAGAGGAAGTATACAGTTCGATATACTTAGCAGTACAGAATTTACGGATTCATATGTCACAAATAAAGATTTTCCAGGTTTAACATATATTGCTTCAGTGTTATCTGAAATACCGGGGGATTTCATTTGGCCCGGTTTAGTTATTTCCGGTGGAACTGTGGACTTTAATGGTATAGAGATAAACAACGCAGATTACGGGATTTCATCGTCTCACGTTGAAAGATTTGACCTGGTTAATAGCGAATTTAATAATGGTGGGTCCTATGATGTATTTATGACCTGGCCGAATGTATCAAGAGATAAAGTCAGAATTCTGGACAATGTGTTTAATCCCAATACAAATACTCAAACAGCGAGTATTTCTATAACAGAGCCATACTGCCCTGTAGAGATCAGCGGAAATACACTGGATGGTATTAGTCTGACAGGAATTTATTTATCAAATGCGATTGACGTTGAAGTCAACGATAATACTATCGTCGGTGGAAATGGTGATGGCTTTTCTACCGGAATTTTCAGCTATTTCTCCAATGGAACATACAGTTGCAATGATATTTCGAATTGTAATGATTATGGAGTATTATTGGATAATTCACAGCCCGTATTGCTTAATAACAAGATATATGGAAATGGGATCGGGTTATACCTGACATCAAACTCATACCCAATACTTGCGCCTGCCTTTACACAGAGTGAAACTTTTGTTGTGGGTGGATACAATGAAATCTACGGAAATTCCGATGTTGAAATTTACTGTAATAATACGGATAATTCTACAGCGGTCCCTTACCTTTACGAAGGAAGCAATGCCATTTACGACGGCGAAGGCGATTTTATCTATAATAAAGAGCCTAATTTTGTCGAGCCTCCTTATATTAGCGCGGAGTATAATTATTGGGGTGGAGGAAGTCCTGAAAACCATCTTTATCCATTGTATTCATTCGGATATGATCCGTATCAAACCGAACAGGGTTTTATTGAATGCAATCCGTTTACCGAATCTGAGAATAATTCAAGTGAATCATCTGAATTATTATTACTGGGAAATGCACTTCAGCAGGAATATCTGGGGAATTATAGTTCTGCTGTAAGTTACTATAATCAACTTTCCAGTGCCACTAATACCATGGTAAATTCAGTTATGTCACTTAATGGTTTGTATTCCGCGACCTATAAAGATGAAGGAAATATGCTTGCCCTCGAAAGCCAGTTCCAAACACTTGCTTCTCAAAATCAGGGTGATACTATCTTCTACAGAAGGGCTTTAAATCTTGCCATAGAAACAAAAGTATTAAGAAACACTTTAGACAGCGCATTAATGGCTTATGATGATATAATTAATACCAGCGCAATTGAAGAAGAAGTTTTCTACGCGATGGTGAATAAGAACAGGGTTATCCGGGTGATCCTGGATAGTCTGATGAATCAGGGAGGAGATGTAATGGCTAATAATATTGTTGAACTTCAAAGAGAAGCATTAAACATATCTAATAATTCAAAGAGATTCTTCGTTTCAAAAGATGTTGGCGTAAAGAATTCTGATAATAGCAGAGATGATAAACTTCGGGCCTTCAGAGATAGAATTAATAATAATATCAGTAATTTTGCATCCTTAAATGAACAGCAAAAATTTAATTTAATCCTGGAGAAGTCATTGTTTGATCTAATGGAAAGAAATGTCAGATATGACATTAAGACAAAAACAGGCAACATTGATAATCGCATAACTAATGAAATACCGTTTGTATATGAACTTTATCAAAATTATCCTAATCCATTTAACCCCACTACAAAAATAAAGTATTCGATTGCTAAGGAAAATTTTGTTAAGATCAAAATTTATGATATTGCCGGCAGAGAAATGATGACTTTAATAAATACACATCAAACTCCCGGTAATTATGAATTTGAATTCAACGGAACATCTTTATCAAGTGGAGTTTACTTTTATAAGATCGAAGCAGGCGATTTCGTTCAAACTAAGCGAATGGTACTGGTGAAGTAATTTAATTTTAATAATAAAAAAGGCGCTCTTAAACGCGCCTTTTTTATTATATGTCATCTTATCAATACTTCCAGTCAAACTTGGTTCCATCTTCTTTATAATATATGTATGTCCTTGGAGAGCCGGGGGCTGCATCTGCCGGGGAGTAACCGAGCCTGTAAAGAACTCCATTCTCAGCGTCTTCTATCATTCCCGAGTAGTCGATATTTATATTGGGATATAAGCTGATGAAGTTTTCTCTTACCGGGTAGGGCAGCGTATTCGGTTTTATCTCGGATTCCGTCCTGGCGATGCTTCCCTTCTCATCATATGTTATCCAGGTTTTTATTCCGCTCTTGCTATATTCCGCGGTATACACATTATCATAAGTATGAATCCAGCGTATTCCTTCGGATATGTCATAAGTGCCTGTATAATTATCGTAGAAACTATTACGGATGAGAATCGGCACCACATCTTCATCTACATATTTTTGAGCATTCGCGGTACCTGTAAAAAATATAACTCCTAAAATGGCTGCTAAAAATAGTTGCTTAAACATTTGTATATTCTCCTAAATTAATGGTTTTGATTAAAATTCTTAATATTCAGAGAAAGCAATCACAATGCCAGAAATAAGATCAGCATTTTCCATAGTATAGCCGATGCTGTTAATTAAGATGTCTTAGAAATTGTACAAAACTGTGTCAAAAATGGGCAATACATTATTAATTTAACCGTCCACTTTTTTAGAAAATTCTTGGGTCATCTGCCTGTAATATCTTGATTATTACCTGTAGATAAGGTATTTTTGAAGCTTTGGTAAAAATAATGTTAAACTAACGGATAAACAGATTTGGCAAAGAGATATTACGAGTCTTATATTATCTTAGATGGTAATTATGAAGATTCACAGGTTGACGAGATTGTTTCCAAGTATGAGTCTTACCTCAAAGATCACAGCGCAGAGATTAAAGAGCTAGAGAGAATTGGAAGAAAGCGATTAGCATATCCCATCAAAAAAAGGCTTAATGGATTCTATGTTTGTTATGAATTCCTTGCCGAGCCGGACCTCATAAAAGAACTCGAAATGAAGTACAGGGTGGATGACGAGATCCTTCGATTCCTCACCGTGCAGACTGACGAGAAGATCCTTGAGAGCAGAGCAAAACATTTTAAAAGAAAAGCAGAAGAGCTTGCCAAGGCAGAAGCCGAGAGCAAGGAAGAAGAAGGCGCTTCCAAAGAAGTATCCAAGGAAGAGAAGCCTGCCGAACAACCTGCAAGCTAGACTTTTAGGGATATTCCAATACGAGCTATATGCAGCGGGGGCTGACCGGGGCAATAGCAGATGAAAAGATTGTCGAACTTTTATAAACTAACTTAACCTATTTGTGGAGGTAAAACATGGCTGAATTTAAGATGCCCGAATTAAATTCTGTGATCATTGCGGGAAATTTAACCAAAGATCCGATCTTTAGACAAACAACGAACGGTACACCTGTGGTTAATTTTTCAATCGCAAGCAACAGAAGATTCAGGGACAAGAACGACGAGTGGAAAGAAGATGTGTGCTACGTCGGCATTGTTGCCTGGAACAGACTTGCTGAAAGCTGCAGAGACAAGCTCAAAAAAGGAAACGCAGTTCTTGTAGATGGCGAACTCCAAAGCAGAACTTTCAAAACCGAAGATGGCAATAACCGCACCATCGTCGAAATTAAAGCCAGAAGGATTCAATTTCTCAATAAAAGACTCTCAGGCGTCGATGGCGAAGATGAGGACACTATTCTGGAAGATGACTCCGATTCGCATGACTCAGGATTAGATGATGATAATTTTGATTCTCTTCTGTCTCCTGAAGATTCCGAATTAATCAAAGGCAATTAATTTATCGAATAATTTTACAATTTGGGGGCAGGGTTAATGGCTAAATCCTCCCCCCTGTTTTTTTGAGAGTGTTATTAAATTCATATTAGAATAAAATGAAGATCATATTAAAAGAAGATCACGGTGTCCTCGGTTCTGCAGGGGACGTGGTAGAGGTAAAAGGCGGTTACGCCAGAAACTATCTTATCCCGCGTGGAATCGGCAAAGTAGCTAACGCTTCCAACATAAAATCAATGGAAGAGCTTCGCCGTCAACAGCATAAGAAAA
Organism: Bacteroidota bacterium; assembly: GCA_023429265.1. Taxonomy (GTDB): domain Bacteria; phylum Bacteroidota; class Ignavibacteria; order Tepidaquicellales; family Tepidaquicellaceae; genus JAEYVS01. The sequence goes on from JAEYVS010000217.1 coordinate 5,290, forward strand.
TCAATAAAGAAGTAGAAGACGCTAAACAGCTTGCAGGCGAACTGGAAAAAGTCACCCTCGAGCTAACCGTAAAAACCGGCGAAGATAATAAGGTCTTTGGATCCATTACTTCACAGAACATAACAGATGCTCTGCACGAAAAAGGTTTTTCGAATATAGATAAAAGAAAGATCCTTCTTGCTCATCCGATCAGAGAAATAGGCGAATTCCCCGTTAAGATTAAAGTGTACGGGGAAGTTATGGCTGAGATCACCGTCAAAGTAGATAAAGAAGGCGGAGAAGAGGTAATCATAGACAGGGTGGCTGAAGAGGAAAAAGCACGGATTGAAGCCAGTAAGCCAAAAGTCGAAGCAAAAACTGAAGAAGTCGAAACTGCTGCTGAAGAAACAGTTGAAGAATCAGCTGCGGAATCAGTTGAAGAAGTAAAATCAGAAGAGACATCTGAAGAACCTGCTGCTGAAGTAGAAAACGAAGAAAAAGCTGAAGAGACAACCGAACAGTCTGATGAAAGCACTGAAAGTACAGAAGAAAATTCAGAAGAAAATTCAGAAGAAAAGCAGTAATGGTAATAAATAAGTAGTTATAAGAATCCATCCCTGTTTTCAGGGATGGATTTTTTTGTTTCTACTGAATTATTGAATTAAAATTGAACTCTGTTTAAGTTATTTTGTGTTATACATAATATAATGGACCAAGATACAGAAATTAAGGATATTAAATCCAACGGGCACGAAAAGAAAACCGTACACCTCCCCAGCGTAACCATACGTTTTGCCGGTGATTCCGGTGACGGGATGCAGTTAACCGGGAAACAATTCACGGGCGCAGCCGCGATATTCGGGAATGACATAGGCACAATGCCTGATTTTCCGGCAGAAATCCGGGCTCCAGCAGGTACGCTTTACGGAGTGAGCGGTTACCAGCTTAGATTTTCAGATCACGACATTTATTCACCCGGTGATGAAGTGGACATACTCGTCGCGATGAACCCGGCAGCTTTGAAGGTTAACATAAAAGACCTGAAAAAGGGCGGAACGGTCATTGCAAATGAAGATGCATTCGATAAGAAGAACCTGCAGCTTGCTAAATACGAAGTAAATCCGCTGGATGATGAGTCATTGAATGAATATACCGTTCACAGATTACCAATTACGAAAGCGACACTAGAGGTTGTAAAAGAAGTCGGTCTATCCACTAAAGCCGCGAACAAGTGTAAAAACTTCTACGCGCTTGGATTGATGTACTGGTTATACGACCGTTCACCTGAGAATACCATTGCGTGGGTGGAGGCAAAGTTTAAAAACGACCCCCTCGTCGCGCAGGCTAACGTGCTGGCACTGAAAGCAGGTTATAATTTTGGTGAGACATCGGAGATATTCGGTACCCGCTATGACGTTCAACCGGCTAAGCTTCCTCCCGGGACATACCGCTCAATCAGCGGTAATGAGGCGATAGCATTGGGGCTGGTTTCAGCCGGAGCAAAGACAGGTTTAAAGGTATTCCTGGGAAGCTACCCTATAACACCGGC
>JAEYVS010000130.1 GCA_023429265.1 Bacteroidota bacterium
TTGAAAGTATTTACATATAGTATTATTTTGCAAAAGGCTTCATACAATAAAAAATTTTTATGTTAAAACAATTTATAGTAATCATCTTTTTTTTATGTGCAGGTTCTACTTTTGCGCAGGAAGTTGCACCTACACCATTAAACCTTGCGGAAATTTCCTCTCAGTTAAACTACCCGGATTCTGCTAAAGCAAATAAGATAGAAGGCCAGGTTGTTTTTACTGCCCTACTGGATGCAAATGGAAATATCGAGAAACTATCGGATAAAATCGAAGGACCTGAAATATTTCACGATGAAGTGAAAAGGGTGATTTGGCGGCTTAAATTTTCTCCCGCAAGAAAAGACGGTGAACCTGTAAAGTGCTGGGTATCTATTCCATTCAAGTTTGAATTAAATTCCTACACAGAGCCCGAAACTAAATAAAGAGAAAAAAGAAAATCCCGCTATCATTAACGGGATTTTTTCGAGAAAGGATATAAAAGAGAGAATTAATTAGAGCTTATATTTGGGTTACTGCATTTGTTTCTCTTCTATATCTTTGACAAGCCTTATATAATTTGGTTTAATCCAAATTCCTTTTTTTATCTTTTATTTTCATCACAAAATTGCCGGAATTTCCATTAAATTGAGGATAATACATCAAAGAAGCAACCGCGGGATTGACATAAAATTCACCCGGAATCTGTGCTCTTAAAATGTAAGAAAATTCATTTCCTCTATAAAAATTGTTAGCAAAAAACACAACCTTATTGTCCCTGATTTCCCTATCCGAATACCACCATCTCCATCTGTAATAGCTCCTTCTACTATAGTTAAATTCGTCTATAATTTCGTAACGGCTTTCGTCTTCATCCTGTACAACTTCACAGCCGGCCGGAATGGGATCCTCTATCATAAAATATCTTAAATTTGAAGGGACATAATTTACCTTAGTTTTAACGAGTATAATGTCTCCCGATGTGACCGGTTCGTTAGTCAGCTTTTTCTTCTCATATACCAGGTTTCCTTCATCATCCTCGGTTTGAACAAGCTTAAAATATTCCCTTGTTACCGCAAAACCATTCGAATCACTTTTAACACTATAATTAGAATTGTAGAATCTTGTTACAGAACCAAAATAAAGTTTTCCTTCACCGGATTTTTCTATCACAATGTTATTATCACCATTTTTTAAATCACTTCCCGTAATATATATAACATTGGAAGGAGTAAGAAGGTCATCATTAGATATTTTTTTATTTATCACCTCATTTCCGTTTACAGTTATTTTGACATCGTAATTTGCATCTCTTTCATTTGAAATCAGGAGATAATCAGCAAGCGCGTTAACTACCCCGGCGGTCACTCTCGTATTTCTCCAATATGGACCATCCTTAATAAAAATTAGCCAGTCAACAATTTTATCGATTATTGGAGAATCCACGTCGATATTAAGGTAAGCCTTCAGAACAAAAGCTGTTGTAAGGACTTCATCTGTTCTAAGATCAAAATTATTCAGTGACCTATCGTTCCAGTAAACCATATCATCAACGATTTCCCTTTTTATTTCGATCCGTTTCAACAACTCTAATGCCTTAGCTTCCTCTCCAAGATTCTTATAAGAGAGCGCGGAAAGTGCAAGTTCGTAAACTGAAAGATCTTTTCTTGCTAACTCATCGATGTAAAATCCTATTGAATCTACATCCTTTTTAAGAGCAAGTGATAAAGAATATAAAATATTTGCGCGATCATAATTATCCTCTAAATGTTCGAGACTTAGATAAAGTTTTTGAGTACCTGCCCGCATCATGTTTTTATCAACCGGGTAACCAAGGTCTTTTGCTATTGCAAGGCCCGTAATAACATAAGAAGACATCATAATATCAAGCTCATCATTACTCCACCATCCCCATCCGCCGCCATCTTTTTGCAAATTATAGAGCCTGCTCATACCTGTCTCAACCATATCGGGAATTTTCTCGCGAATATTATCATTAAATGAAAGGCCAAGACTGTCATAAACACCTGCCATAATAACCAGAGGAATAAAACGGCTTATTGTTTGTTCGGTGCATCCATAAGGATATCCAACTAAATATTCAAGAGATGTGAATAAATCGGATGCGAGGGATGGAGAAATCGAAACCATCATTCCGGCAGTATTGAGCTCTGAATCATATGGAATGTGTACTGTCTTTTCCTTTGTAGCATAAACTTCCGAAATACTCACCCGGTTAGTTTTAACTTCCTGGAGCCCTTTAGGCTCGAGAGGAAGCAGGACTTCCATAGCATCAGACTCTTCGTCCGTAAGAGCTTCAGTGTATAACTTAGCCGATCCGAAGGAATTCAACACTCTAACGTTCCAGTCAATTGATACATCCGAATTCGGTTTTACATCAATGAATTTTTCCTTGTTATCTTTAACAAATAAATTCTCACCTACAACAGATACTTTAACACGCTTTGTGGTTTCAAGATAATTATGTACAATGGTTGTAATTACAACTTCATCCGTTTCTCTGAAAAATCGCGGAGCTTCTGCTCTGATCAGTAAATCCTTCCTCGTTATAACATTTGCCCTTTGTTCTCCAACCTTGCGGTCATTTGTAATTACTCTTGAGGTAAATCTCCAGGTTGTGAGGTTATCAGGATATTTAATCAGAACATCCGCAAAACCATTTTCATCCGTGGTAACATAGGGTGCCCAATGTATTGCATCACGAAAATCTTTTCTAACTGAAGGAGTGATAAATGTCATCAGATCGTCAGGTACAAAAGCAGTGCTTACACCATCTACAATTATCACATTTTCATCGCTTCGCGTTCCACGAATGTTAATATGTTGCCCTCTTTCATCAGTTACTACCCCTGTTGTCACGCTAACAATATTTTCGATTCCTCTTAAACCATTATTTTCTAATTGATCTTGAGTCACTATACGTCCCGACTGATCAAGATCAATCTCCATTCTTTCAGCATTTATCTCGATAGCTTCCAGTGTTACATCAACATCACTATTCAGTTTTATGTCCAGACGTATGAATCTATCAGAATCTATTTTAATGCCGGTAATTTTAACATCAGCGTAACCGATATAACTTGCAGTAAGAGTATATTCACCGGGTGGTAAGCCTGCGATTTCAAATTCCCCATTTTCGTTCGTCTCAGCTCCAATATTCATACCTTCCAGAACCACAATTGCTCCTGACAGAGGAATATTATCGACCTGATCCTTCACAGAACCCCGTATGAATCCGGTACCTTCAGACTGAAGGTCATACTGCTCTTTCATTCTTTGTATCCGTTCATTTTCCATATTTATTTCCGGAGTTTTGTAAACCACAAGATGAAGCAAACGATTATTTCCTGCTGTGAAGGAGGTTACATTCTTAACATCAAAATCCTTTCCCTTTAAACTAACAATATACATACCTGCGGGTATCTGGAAAGCAAAATATCCCAAAGCATCCGTCTCACCGGCAAGAAAATCATTATTAAGGTAAATTTCCATCTTTGAAACAGGTTTATCATCCTCATCCAATAAGATACCCTTTACCGTGATCAAATTATTATCATACTTACCATTAATATATTCATACCTGTCAAAAATGGTTTCTCTCCTGGAATTATTGTTTGATTGAATATATCCGGATTCATAGTTAAATCCTACTGACCCTAAAGTATGGTAGAATGCCTTTCTAATGTCCGGTGTATTATCCTCCCTGATATAATATATACTTTCGTCAATTATGCCAAGTGATACCTCAGCATTACTGACCGGACTTCCATAATAGTCAGTTACTTTTATTCGGACATTTCCGGAATCCCCCGGCCTGTACATATCATTGGATGGTTCCAATTCTATATTCAAAAATTGCTCTTTAGGAATGAACATAACCTCAGCAGATCCGCTGTGATAGTTCTGTTCATAAAAGTAGCCCGCGGTTATGGTAAAGTTAGATTTATAGTTGTCATCAAGTATAAACTCTACATATTTAACAGGTCCCGTAAAATGTTCAACTGAAGAATATAAAATATCACCTGCATCGGCTGTAATTAATACGTTCCTATTACTATCCGGTAGAGAAATGAATGCCCGGCAAGTATCGCCTTTAAAATATTCATCCTTGTCAGTGACAATATTGATATCTTTCGGGTCATAATAGTGTCCATACCAAACCGGTTTATCTGTATATACAGTGAAACTATTTGATGTAGAAATCTTTTCACCCCGGCTGTCCTTTGATGTGATCTCAGCTGCATAATATCCGCTCTTGAACTTCTCATCAATATTAAAATAAACAATTCCCTTTCCGGTGGTATCAGTGGTTCCGGTTAAGAATTTAACGAGCTTTCTGTCTTGCTCCTTCCAGTTCTTATATTTAATTCTGTAAATATTTATTTCGAATTTTCTTGAAACAGGCTTATTATCAAAGTCATAAGATCCAACGTCAATGAAAGCTTTGTCACCGGGCCTGTAAAAATACTTGCTGGTTCTTGAGCTTAAATAATACTCTCCGCGTGTCACAAAAGCATTTATAGAACCATAAATCTCCCTCCTGGATTTGTCCGATACAGTTGCAAAAATCCTATATTCGTAATCTGATTCATATGTTTCCGATGCACCAAAGTAACTTTTGTACGTATGTTGAAAATCTTCATTCAATTCATATTCTATTTCAAATTTTCCTTCATCATTTAACTGTCCCTTACCTTCGTATAACATTTCGTCATCGTACCATCGGTTGATCCCCCTAACAGAATTAATATCATACCACCACGAATAGCTGCTAAAACTCCACCAGGGTTTGTAAAAAGTACTTTTATAAATGCTATAAGTAACCTCCCCATCAGTGACAGGATTGCCAAAATAATAATCTGCAGATACAGTTGCTTTAAGCACTTCATCTCCATTGTACCTTGTCTTTTCCGCTTCTAAGGAAACATTGTACTCCGGTTTTTTATATTGATTAACCGTAAAATTACCGGATCCGATAACCTTTCCATCAAAATATGTTTGAATGGTATAAAATCCTATTGGATATTCATCTTTGATATAAACACTTCCATCAAAACTTCCATTTGAATTTGTAACTAGGGTATCTCTTAATATCTCATTCTGTCTTGGTCCCGATATTACAACCTCAACCTCCTTATCCGAAAATGATGTAATTTTCTTATAACCATATTGGGTTAGAATTCCTTTGAAATAAACCATTGAGTTAGTCCGATAGACAGGTTGATTTGTGTAAACATATCCTGAAGCCGCGGAAGAATACATACCGAAAAATTTTGCGTGATCAGATATAATAAAATCCTGATGACTTTCTACAATAACCAGAAATTCACGTTTTGCTTTCTTAATTGTAACAGAGTCGGTATTAGCAACGAAATAAACCCCGTCTTCTGTTACACCTGATGCAGCAAGCTCATCATTAAAATAACATTTTACCTTTGCATTCGCTATTGGATTGCCGGAATGACTTTCGGCTATGAATGCAAGAAATGTATTATTTCCTGATTTTGTAACCAGATCAAGAGAACTAACTACAAAACCGGAGTAAGATATACTATGACCTCCCATTACCCGGATCAGATAAGCTCCTTTTGGCAGGACACCAAACTGAATTTTTTCCAGTGACTCGCTTCTATAGCCATAATGAACAAAATCAAGAGATTCTTCATATGATTTAACTTCTGTACAATACTTTAATAGATTGATACTGTCCCTTCCAAGAGCATCAATCCTGTATTGACGGTTTTGAGCAAGGTAAAAGCTATCAAGCTCGATGATCCGGAATATCTTTACGTTAAAAGTAAGAGTACTTTCATCACCTTTTACATATTCGTCATTTTTTAACCATACATTAAGAAATATATTTTCACCGGGGTAGAATTGCTTTTTCATGTGGGTAACGAATGAAAAAGATTGATTTTCTGAACCGGGCTGCGAATAGGAAATAGATGGACTTGCAATAAGAAAGGCAATCAACAAAAGAATTGGTAGAAGTGTTTTCATGGCCGTATCAATTTTAGAACCCCTGCCTAAATAAATATAGCTTAATTTTTGAAATAATCAAATACCCTGTGCATATAGAAAAAAAGCACAGCTTTCCTCAGCAAATATGACTTGACATTCACCGTAAATATTACTATCTTATTATTGACTGAACGTAGTATATTCAGTTCGTTCTTTGACGTATAAATTTAAACCTAAGTGTTGTAAGTGAAGTAATTCATTTATTCTTGAGGGTTGATAAAAAAACTCCGGGGAAGCAATGTTTGACAAACTCCTGTTTTTACAAACCAAATTTCCCGACCGAGAACAAATTTTCTCTAAATAACTAATAAAACAACCAAACCATTTTATAAGTCTTAAACTTTGATATAACAAAAGGACAGCTTTTGGCTGCCCTTAAAGGTTCCTAATGTAAATGTATGTTCTTACTTATCCTCTATCTTCATCACCATGTCCTGTGAGCTTCCGTTTACATCCGTGTAGTACATCAGCATTCCCTGGGACGGGTTTACTGTATATGTACCCGGTATCTGCGCTCTCACGATGTATGAGAACTCGTATGAGTCACCGTAAAGATGTGTCGCAAAGAACGTAACTTTATCGTCACGAATATCTTTATCAGCGTACCACCATCGCCACCAGAAGTAATCATACCCGGTATAATTTGGCTCTTCCTCTATCTGATATGCCCAGTCATCACGAACTACCTCAGTACCGGCAGGAATTGGATCCTCGAGCATAAAATAACTTAAACCGTCCTTTTCTTTCGAGTAAACTCTTATTTTAACAAGGAACACATCGCCTGTAGTAGCAGTGCCGTCAAAGAATTTTTTCCTGTATGTGATCTTATTCTCTGTGTAGGATTCATATTTTTCGAGCTTATAGTACTCGCGCTCCACTCTGAAACCATTTTCCCTGGCTGATACTATGTAATCGCTCTGATAGAAAGTGGTATTTCCGGAGAAGTACACTTTTCCTGTTCCTGTTTTTTCGATCCTTATCTCATTATTACCGTTACGCAGCTTATCAGCGCTAATTGAAATAAGCTCATCTTTTTTGAAAACGTCCGCAGTAGTCATTTGCTTTTCAAGATAAAGCTCATTATTTACATATACGCTGACTTTATAATCAGGAGTTAGCTCATTGGAGTTCTTAAGATAATCCACCATTGCATAGATAATGAATGCAGTTTCCTGTGTATTCCTCCATGCAAGTCCGTGGCGCTGATTCATCAGCCACCTTATAACCTTATTTTTGAGATCTGAATCACCTTTAATATTCACGAGGGCTTTTAATCCCATCGCGGTTGTCTGTACTTTATCATCCTGCCAGTTGTACCGGAAGTTTTTACCTTCCCAGTATGCTGCACCCTCGCCGGACATAGTAATATTGGCCTCAAGGTCATTCATAACTTTTAATGCCCGGTCTTTATTGCCGGTCATCTGCAGTGTCATTGCGATTAATGACCTTGCATAATTATTTATATCCTCATCGGATAATACTTTATCGATATTATCCTCAAAAAGCTTCGTGTCTCTTTGCTCTGCAACTGCGAGAGAGTATAGCACATAAGCTCTTGTTGTCGGATCCATATCCTGAGATAAACTGTTTTTCATTGCAGTAATTCCTTTGCTTAGAACATCAGGTTTAACATCGTGCCCTGCAGTTCTAGCAAGAGACAGTCCATACACAACATAAGCTGTCATAAATGGACTCGAGCCGTCATTTTGCCACCAGCCCCATCCGCCGTCTGAATGCTGGAAACCATAGAGCCTGTTAAGACCCGCCTGGACCATTTTGGGAAGCTCATCCTTTGTCGCAGCGCTTATAGGAGCATTAAGCTGCTGATATGCATTTGCCACTACGACCGTAGGCAGGAACCTGCTCATCGTCTGCTCCACGCATCCGTAAGGATAGTCAGCGAGTTCGTCCAGAGCATTCAATATTGTACCTGCCAGAGATGGCGCTACACTGAATTTAAGTCCGGCAGTTCGTATATCCACACCTTCAGGAATAAAGACATTTTTAATTTCGGTCTTATTCAGGTCTTCAAAATCAGCAATGGTGCTTTCAGTTACCTTTAAGCCTTTAGGCTGAAGTGGGACTTTTACCTGCATCGCGTCGGATTCTTCATCTGTTAATGCTTCGACGTACAGTGTGGCTTCTCCCACAGGTTCGGTCACTTTGATCTTCCAGTCAAGACGCTGGTCTGTGTTTGCTTTGAGAGTGATGGTCTTTTCGCCGCTGCCCTCGAGTTGTACATTCTGCGCAGTGAATTTTATCTTAGTTTCCTTATCGGTCGAGAGATAATTATGGATCATAGTAGATATTGTAATCTCATCGTCCTGCTGAAGGAATCTCGGTGTTTCCATTCTAACAAGAAGATCTTTCCTTGTAATGACAGTCTTAGTATTCTGTCCAACCCTGGTATCTCCGGTAATTACGCGTGAGGTGGCCCTCCACGTAGTAAGATTATCCGGGTATTCCACGTAAACCGTTGCGTATCCGTTTTCATCGGTTCTCTGATACGGAGACCAGAAAATCGCATCGCGGAAATCCGAACGTACGTCAGGAGAGACTAAACTTAAATTCCCGGTTACATCGACATCCATTTTTCTCTCTGCATCTTTTTCTTTTTCCTTCTTATCAGAAAGCTTTACTCCTGAACGAACTGATGTTTCTTGGGTAACGGTTTCAGTTGTTATTCCATCAAGCCCTTGCTGAACCTCATCATCATTTGCCATTGGCTTATTCAGACTACCCTCATCAGTAGTAAGTGTGATGGTTCTCGTCTGCCCCTTTGATACGGAAATGTCCACTGTTTCATCTTCGTCTACTCCACCTCCATATACACCGACCTCATAATCACCTTCGGGGAGCTTGAATTCAAAATTTCCATTTTCATCTGTCATTCCTGCAATGTAATCCCTGTCAATTATTATAGTGGCTCCTGATACGGGAGTATTATTTCCTGTGACTAATCTTCCTTTTACCGTACCAAGATCTGCATCACGTAATGACTTTACATTAAACCTTTCATAAATCGTCATTAGTCTTGAATAGCCGTAATTCTGATTGTATGAATTGTAAGCCGTGGTCACGGTTGTGAATTGCGGTCCGTAAAAGAATTTCCTGATGTCTTTAGTAATCTCAGGCTTAATATCGTAAATGCTTTCATCGATAATCCCAATGGATACCTCAGCATTGCTGACAGGATTACCATTATCGTCCACCACGCGAACTTTCATCTCCCCGGTCTCTTTCGGCTTATAGATATCCTGTGATGGTTCAATTTCCACTGTAAGAAATTTATCATCCTGCAATACAATCACGGGTTTATTAGCTGTGTAAAACGCGCCTTCAGAAACGTATGATACACTAATATCAAAATTGGAGCGGTATTCGTCGGTAATTGGTATTTCAATTGTACCGGATGTGCCTGAGAATTTATCCACATTATAGTAAATAATGTTATCTGTCTGAGTTGTCGTCAGGACATACGCTCCGGGAGTAGTGGTTATTATAAAAGCTTTACAAATTTCACCTTTTGAATAGCTGTCCTTATCGGTAATAATCTGCACACCTCCTGATTGATTATAATACCAGGAGAAATCACCGTCCGAGCAATAGAAGTAGGTTGATGTCTCGATCGTATTTCCCCTATCATCTGTTGATTTTATTTCAGCAATGTAATATCCATTGGGATCAGAGTTGTCCAGTCTGAACCTGGCATAACCAACGCCATCGCTCATTGTACTTCCGCTGACGGTGGTGATGTAATCTTTGCTTTCTTTATTATCGTGATAGCTCCATCTATGTTTGTAGATTGCAGCCTCGAAATTCGTGACAACGGGCTTATTCTCGAAATTCTCTGCTATAACCTTCAGATTGACTTCGTCACCGGGTTTATACCAGTATTTATCTGCATTCGCAGTGAGATTAAAGCCACCTCTTGTGACAAAAGCGGTCGTTACGCCGGATATTTCACGGCGGGATTTATCGACGACTCTTGCCTGTACGATGTACTGATAATCGCTCGACTGAGGATACCACCATCTGTACCAGTAATCCTGTTGTTCTTCTTTAAATTCTTCATTTATCTGATAATCGAATTCGAATGTACCATCGCTGTTTAGTGTACCCGTACCTGAATGTATCATCTCAGCACCGGAGAACTGGCTATTCTGATCGAGATTCGCGTAGTAGTCTTCATACCACCAGGCATATTCGGAATACATCCACCAGGGCTTGTAGTAACGCTTCTTGTAAATGTTATATTCTACCTCTGCGCCGTCCACGGGGCTGCCGAAATAATACTTAGCTTCGACTGATGCTTTCATGTTATCTTCACCAAAATACTGCCCCTTATCGGTATTAACTGTGACTTTGTATTCGGGCTTTTTAAACTGCTCAACCTCAAAGGAAGAGCTCGAGACGTTATTTTCATCGATATTCACATAAATGTAGTATGTACCGAGCGGAGCTTCCTTGTCAATCTTGTATGTACCATTGAAGCTGCCCATATCATTTGTAGTGAGGATCTCTTTATAAACTTCAGCATATCGAGAATCTTTAATTGTTACGACAACCTGCTTATCGTTGTAGGGTTCATATCCTTCCGATTGATTCTTTCTAATAGTACCTTTGAACTCCACTGTCGATTCTGTCCTGTAAACAGGCTGATTGGTGAAAGTGTAAGTATAAAATCTATTCTGTCCGTATCCGAAATACAAATAAGCATCCGAGATAATTATGTCTTCACCGTGCTTTCCGATTATAAATGGGGTTTTGTTTTCCTGGTCATCATAGACCTCATTATTTACCACCTGGTAGAATAATCCGTCGTTAGTATTACCCTTCCCTATCTGCTTGCTGCCGATGAAGAAATTCAGGTCAGCTCCATTTACGGGAGCTCCGCTCTTTCTATCAATAACATACGCAAGCATTGAGTTATTACCTGCTTTGGATATTATGCCGAGCGACGAAATGATAAAGCCGCAGTACGCGACCTTATTACCGACGGTAGCTTTTACAAGGTATGCGCCTTTTTCGGTGATGTTCAGTTTTACCGCTTCATTCAAATAAAAATATCCATACTCATTCTCTATCTTCATTTTCTTAGTAAATGAATCTATTTCATCGGTCAGGTATGTCAGGTTTGTTGTATCACTACCAAGGACATCGATGCTGTATTTTGAAGTCTGCTTTGAATAGAACTCCTGCACATTCTTTATCTTATAGATGGTGAAATTGAACGGGATGCTTTTAAGCTCCTTTGTCTTTTCATCATAGCTATATGAATAAAGATTCACCAGAATCTGGTCCCCGGGGGAGTAAATAGTGTTGGATGAGATATTGTATGTAATCTCAATATTCTCATTCTGCGCTGAAGCATTTGATAAGCAGACTACGCCCAGTAATATGCTCATCAAAAAGCCTCTAAGCACGGCTGTTTTAAAAATTAATTCTCTCATGGCTAATTTGATAAAATTTCTATTAAACTTTTTACCCGGGGAGGTCCCGCACCCTTGCAGAAGCCTTTTTGATTATATCCTTTAGGGGGGCTAATTGTTCCAAATATGTCCATTTTTTTATACGGAAGTGTCTACTTTTTAGAACTGAGAATTTATATTTTCACAATATACAGAATTTAAATTATACTTTTACGATGCTGAATGACCTTATTAAAGAGCCTTTTATGGGTTTTGACAAAAAAGCTTTTACCTTTTTGCGGGCTTTAAAAGACCCTAAGAAGAACAATAAGGAGTGGTTCGATGCCAATAGAGATACCTACGAGGAGTATCTTAAAAAACCGATGCGGGATCTGATAGACTACCTTGCGGTGGAAATC
>JAEYVS010000114.1 GCA_023429265.1 Bacteroidota bacterium
GATTTGAAAATGTGTCGAGATTAGTATGGCAGGAATATAATTCATATATTGCATTGAGTAGATAATCGCTTTCTGTATGTTCATCTATCAATGCTTTATATGATGCTATGGCATCCAAGAAAAATCCATTAATGACATATTCAGCCCCCAGTCCGTACAATATTTCATCACCTCCTATGGTACCCGGCATTGCATCGCTTTCGGCTGTCCATACCGTATCAAAAATACCATTACCCATATCAGTAACTGATGAGCTTGTTGGTGTAATGCCTCCACAGGTACCATACGGGAGTACGACCACATTGATCTGCTGAGATGAATTCCATAGATTATTAGTGTAGCCACCCGGTATCCAGCAGTTATTTCGGGCATTTAGGGAATTAAATATAGGTGTGAAAGCACCATACAAGTAATGATGATTCGTTCCTGTTGCGATCTCAAATGTATTCTGACCATAATCAAGAAGCATAAAGTTTGCATAATTCACTTCTATGGCAAACTCAGTTCCTTCAATATGATTAATTCCTCCCTGCCAGATAAAATTTTCTTCATTTGGGATATATGGAGCAAGTTTTGGTGAGGACTCTGACAATAAAGTCAATCCTCTGCCATTTGTGCTGTGTGTGGATATTATTTCATTGTCATACATATCAGGGTCGCTTTGATGGATAAGGAAATTTCTTATCCCGGAAGAGGTTATATTATTATTTTTAATTGTTCCGGTGATCCTTCTTCCGATCATTCCATACCCCTGAACTGTACCGGTGTTTCCATAAACATAATACGGCACGAGAGCCGAAGTATAACCGGCAAATATCATCGCTGCATTTGTGTTGGAAAATGTATTGCCGACTATGTTTAAACTATATGACGGACTTGCTCCGCCTCCCGGGAGACCGTCACCTGCATAAGGATGTTTAATATATATGCAGGGTTTCAGATTACCGGAATTGGTGGAGATGTTGTTAGCTTGTATGAGCAGCTTGTTTGCGTTGTCAGCATAAATACCATAGGAACCGGCATAAGGTACTGTAATCGTATTGTTCTTTATGATGATGTTATTATTTGCCGATGCAGTTGAAGTATTATAGATTTTGATCGGAATCTTAGCGTTTGTAAAAGTACAGTTTTGAATAGTAGAAGTTTGTGTAGAGGTACCGGCATTTTCAAAGTAAAGTCCTTCCCATACGCCGCTTGATGTAAAATCTGCTCCGTCCGCATTGAGATAAGCGCCGTTTTTGACGACGATTTTTGAATTATTACCCAAATTTACTTTTGACCCTGGTAAAAACATTAATCGTCCACCTATGCCATCTACAGTAAGCGTTACATTATCTGAAATATTTAAATTTCCATTTTCATTTACTACTAACAACGCCCCATTGGTAATTGTTTTATTACTTCTTATTTCTATAACAGAATTTTCAAATGATATAAAGCAAGAGTTTTCTGAGTAATCTGTTGATTCGGTTTCATATATAACAATTCCTCCAAACGCAGCGGCGATTTCTGCATCTTCCTCTAAAATTAAATTAGAGCCTGGTTTAAAATGAAGTGTGTCACCAATAGGTGGATTGACATCCGGTCCGATAACATAAAGCCTTTTTTCCTCTTTTAGAGTAATTTCATCCCCCTCTTCAACAACAATCTTCATAGTCTCATATCTGTCTTCTTGACTATTGAATACCCTCACTCCAGCTGTTGTGTATACATTTTCCTCAGTACATAATCCACAAGGGGGCTGGGGAATACGTGGGTTGCTCCAATAAAAGTATGGATTTCCATTGTAAACTTGATCATATGTGTTATAACCTTGATTATCTGTTGATCCAAGATTTTCCAAAACTCCATCAAAAATAATTTTTGTTCCTACAGTAAATACTCTAGCTTGACCATTTAATATTATATAAGGGTGTACACCAAATGGTGTTGTCCGAACATAAAAATTTTCTTCCCAAGGTTCGTTTCTTGAATATAATAATTCCCATGGAGATATTTCTCTAATTTCAATGTTAGGATCAGGATTATATTCCGAAATAGTTGTATAAACAGTGGTGGGTGACACTGCATTTACAATTTGAACTCTTTCTCCAGGGTCTAGTGATGGGTTATAATAAACACCCCAATCCCTTGTGTAATTATTTCCATTAAAATTATATTTTCCATATTTAGAATCTAGACAGTTCCAATAAAAGATATATAATTCATCATTAACTTCATGATAAATAGTAAATTTATATTTCGCAAAAACCCAAGCTGTATCGGATGGTGGTTGAATGTTTAATTCTGCGTCTGCACAGTGTCCTAAATCAAGAAGATAACCAGACCCCATTGTTATTTCCTTAATAAATTTTATATTGTGGTCTATTGGACCTCCAAGTTTAAAACTTCGATGAAATGTCCCATTGTATAACAAATCCTCTCTATTGTTGGGATGAGGGCTTGAAGTTTTTCCTTCATAAGGCAATGACACCATTTCAAATTTTAAGTATAAATCATTTGATGATAAATTTCTAACAACCAAATCACCTTTATATGATTGACTTAATGAAAGATTAGGGAGGAGCAAAACAAAAATCAGAATTATTTTTTTCATGTTAGTGATTTATTTTAAATAAACCATCTTCTTAGTTGTATTAATTTTTCCATTAGAAATTGAATAAAAGTAAACCCCACTAGTTTCTAAATTCGATTCAAAATTTACAAAATAGGTTCCGGGCATATGATTTTTTTCTACTAATTTGGAGACTAATTTCCCAGAACTATTATAAACAATAATTTTCACAAATTGTTTTTTTGAAACTTCATATTTAATTATAGTATTGGAATTAAAAGGATTAGGATAATTTTGATGTAATGTTAAATCATTTGGAATTTCGTTTGTTTTTATATTAATGTTAATAACACCTCCTGAGTTGTATACAACTAACCCATTTCCCGTTCCTATCAAGATATTACCTAAATTATCCTCCGAAATAGAATAAATGGTGTTATGTGGAATTGGAGAATTAGTTGTGTTATATGTAGCCCAGTTTGTGTCGCTTAGTATAGCTAACCCAAAACCTGTTCCAATCAATTTTTGATTTTTTTTTGAAATAATTAAAGAATGTATAAATGGGTTTGGTAAACCAGAATTTACATGATTATACACATTCCAATTTTTATTATCAAAAATTGCAAGACCTCCTCCCCATGTCCCAATCCATTTTTTACCTATTGAGTCTATCTTAATACAACTTTTTCGAATTTCATTTGTAGGCATTCCAGAATTATGAGTATTGTAAATAGTCCAGATGACCCTGTCATATCTAACTAAACCACCCAGCTGCCCCCCAATCCAAAGTGTACTATCTTCCATAGCGATACTTTGCAAAAGATTTGTGGGTAAGCCAGAGTTTGTATCTCTATAAATTAACCAACTAGAGCCATTGAATTTTCCCAGTCCTTCAGGTGTAGCTACCCATAAATTTCCTTCATTATCAAACTCTAAATCCTCTACAGTGTTTGAAGGAATTCCTGAGTTATTTTTTTTAAAAATGGTCCAAATAACTCCATCAAATTTAACCAATCCGCCTTGGTATGTGCCTAGCCAAACATTATTAAATTTGTCAATCTTTATAGTATTAATGAAATTTGAAGTTAATGGGGAATTTGAGGTGTCATAGACAGTCCAATTAACACCGTCAAACCTAACCAGAGAATTTGCGGAAATCCATTTAATATCATTTGAATCAACTGCAATTGAGTAAATTATATTTGATGGCAATCCCGAATTCCCTGTATTATAAACAATCCATTGTGGTCCCTGAGCGAAAAGGGGGAGTGTGGATATAAGGAATAATAATATTTGTAATAATGTTTTCATAGTGAAATGTACATTCATTAGAATTAAAACACAATGAAATGAAATCAATTATGTTGCATTAATAAAAATTACATAATATAGGAATTGTTGATTTTCCTTAACGAATTGAGATTTTTTTAGCATAAAAAATGTTGCAGATAAGATTTTTCACAGATGAAAGACCTTAAGTAAACCAGAATTTTAGAATTTTTTGAAGAATATAATATTTCCACCGGCTGCAAGCTTCCACTTGTGATATTTGAATTCCTTTTGGTTTGCAAGTTTTATTTTATACTTATAATTTATAGGATTTAACGAAAATTGCTATGTCCATAAAAGTAGAGAATTTAACGAAAAACTACGGAGAAACGCTTGCCGTAAAGAATATTTCGTTTGAAATAAAAACAGGTGAAATTGTTGGCTTTCTGGGTCCGAATGGAGCAGGAAAATCAACCACAATGAAAATGATCACCACCTACCTTACACCCACAGACGGTACGATCACGGTAAATGGAGTCGATACAGAAAAGGATTCCATTGGTGTACGAAGAAAGATCGGTTACCTGCCTGAGTCTAATCCATTATATCTCGATATGAACGTAGTGGATTATCTTATCTACAGCGCGAAGCTTGAAGGTATGGAAAAGCCTCAGATAGACGCTGCGCTTCCGGGCATTATCAAAAAATGCGGACTAAAGGAGATGGTTCATAAGGACATCGGTGAGCTCTCAAAGGGTTACAAACAAAGGGTAGGACTGGCGCAGGCTATGATACACGACCCCGAGGTGCTTATACTAGATGAGCCTACATCAGGTCTCGATCCAAACCAGATAGGGGAGATCAGAAAGCTTATCAAGGAACTGGGAAAAGAAAAGACACTTATATTATCGACTCATATATTGCAGGAAGTCCAGGCTACCTGTGACAGGGTGCTCATTATCAGTTATGGTGAAATAGTAGCAGACGGTTCACCTGACCAGCTCCAGGCAAAGTTCAAAGGACAGGTAGTAGTAACCCTTACAATTAAGAAAGAAGGCGCACCGGGAAGAGACGAGCTTATGAGAGAGCTTGAGTCCGTTCATCACGTGGACAAAGCAAAAGTGAAGTCAGAGACAGATAAAGAAATAGTTTTTGAGATAAAAGCTCAGAGAGGATCTGACATCCGCGAAGGACTCTCAAAGAAGATGGGAGCAAAGAACGCTGTTATACTTGAACTGCACCAGGAAGAAACCTCACTCGAAGATATTTTCAGAGAATTAACTCTAAATTAAGAATTTTAAGATGCACAATATACTTACAATAGCCAAAAAAGAGCTTGTATCATATTTCACTTCCCCCGTAGCATACATCATTATGATGGTATTCCTGGGAATAACAGGCTGGTACTTTACCAGTGAGCTCTTTCTTAGCGGAGTTATTACAATGAGAGT
Source organism: Bacteroidota bacterium (assembly GCA_023429265.1). GTDB lineage: Bacteria > Bacteroidota > Ignavibacteria > Tepidaquicellales > Tepidaquicellaceae > JAEYVS01. The sequence continues at coordinate 5,275 of JAEYVS010000114.1, forward strand.
TGTTTTTGGAGTGATTCCATTTATCTTTGTTATTTTCATTCCAATAATCACAATGAGAAGCTTTGCCGAAGAGAAAAAGATAGGCACCATAGAGCTTCTCCTCACAAGACCCATAACGGATTTTGACATAATCTGGGGAAAATTCTTCGCAACTCTGGGGCTTACTTTCATTACGATCTTACCCACAGTTATTTATGTTATTACGTTATCCTTTCTCGGACCGGTTGATTATGGCGCAATCTTTGCCGCTTATGTAGGCCTGGTATTAATGGCGGCTGTCTATGTCAGTATCGGCATATTCACCTCATCATTGACTGAAAACCAGATCATTGCCGCGATCTTAAGTTTCATTTTGATCTTCATTCTATACTTGTTAAATTTTGTGCTTCCGTATCTTCCGACAAGTGTTGCTTCAATATTACAATATTTAAGCTCCAGTTACCATTTCGCCAGTATACAGAGAGGTGTGCTCGACACAAGAGACCTCGTGTATTACATTAGCGGGATCTTAATATTCATATTTCTTACCAGGCTCTCTCTCAATAGAAGAAAATGGTAAGAAGAAAATGGTAATTTCGCAGAAAAATAGTTTTAAATTATAAAGTTTTATATTTCAGATGGCAGCAGACAAAAAAAATAAACATAAAGAAGAAGAACAGGATGAGATTGTCGTAATAGACAAGAAAAATGACGTAAAGAGAGATATGATCATCAAGACATTGATAATCATTGCTATCATTGTTGTTGTAAACATTATTACAACTGAGTTATTTACCAGGGTCGATCTCACAAAGAATCAATCATATACATTGTCAAAAGTTAGTGAGGATGTTATTTATAACCTGAATGACAACCTTGTAATAAAAGCTTATGTAAGTGAAAATCTTCCTCCTCCTTTTAACGACCTCGGAAGGCAGATAAAGGATGTCCTGGATGATTACCGGGCATTGTCTGATGGTAGAATGAACTATGAGTATATTTCTGTTTCACTGGAAAATGAAGGTGACAAAGAAATAGTTGACGAAGCAAAAGGTTATTCCATTCAGCCTCTCCAGTTCCAGGTGACAAATCAGGGAAAAATGGAAGCGGTGGATGGAATGGTTGGACTTGTGCTGTTTTATAAAGGAAAGACGGAGACAATACCATTTGTTCAGTCACCGGAAAACCTTGAATATGATATTACCAGCCGCATAATGCAGATTTCCAATGAAAAGAAAAAGAAGATCGGATATGTGAACGGACACGGTGAATATGAGATCCCAAATATGCAGAGAATAAACCAGGCTCTTTCCGCTCAGTATGACATTCAGGCTGTGGATGTGGCTTTAAATAAGCCTGTACCGGATGATGTGGATGTTCTGCTTGTACTGGGACCTAAAACGGAATTACCTGAGCACCATAAATACTTAATAGACCAGTATATAATGAGAGGCAAAAATGTTGCCTTTCTCATAAACAAAGTTGCCCCGAATTTCCAGCAGCAGATCATATTGGGTGAGCCGGTAGTAACAGGACTCGATCCAATGCTGCAGCATTATGGAATCAAGGTAAACGATGACCTTGTGAGAGACCTTCAGTGCGGATTCATTCAGCAGAGGTCTCCAATCGGATTGAATGTACTTCAGCCGTATTATTATTTCCCAAAAATAACTGACATAAACCGGGATATTGGAGCTTTTTCAAATCTGAATGAAGTAATATTACAATTCGCAAGTTCCATAGATACAAATGCTGCTGCCGGTAAAAATTTAAATATAACTCCTTTATTCAAATCTTCTGAGAGATCAGGAGTAGCCACAGGATTTTTTGTATTGAATGAAACTCAATTCCAGAATCTTCCTGAAAGCGCTATGGATACTTTATTTGATAAATCAGGATTATTGATGGGAGCTATCTATGAGGGGACATTCCAGAGCTTTTACAATGGGAAAGAACAGCCTCAGGATACTTTGGTTGGAAGCATTCCATTCAATGTTCAGCACAAATCACAATCCGAAAAGCCGGGTAAGATCCTTGTTGTAGGTGATGGTGATTTTGTAGATGAAAGCAATTCCCAGTCAATGGGTAATCTCGTATTTTTCCTTAATATGGTTGAGTACCTTGCAGATGATGTAGGTTTATCTGAGATAAGAAGCAAGATCTTTTCGGAAGCTCCCATAGAAGATACCAAAACCTCTACACAAAACTTCATCAGGTATTTCAATTTGATCTTTCCTCCGGTTCTTGTATTGATAATAGGTTTCTTTGTATGGGACAGAAGGAAAGCCCGTAGAAAGAAATTACAGTCATTAGTAAACGAGTAAAATTTTTCATAAATGGAGAAAAACAGATTATATTTATTAGCCGGTGTACTTGTATTGCTTGTACTTGTAGCATATTTCCTTACTAAGTCCGACAAACGATCTAGCACCGGAGATACAATAGAAAAGTTGTACGAATTTGATTCTGCCGCAGTTGACAGGCTTGAAATAACTCAGGACGGCAGAAAAATTACAATGGCAAAAGTAAGCGGTGAATGGAAATTAACCGAGCCCATAGAATACAGAGTAAATCAGGAGTTTGTGAATGCAGCACTTTCTGATCTTAAAAATTACAGGTTGCTTAGCCTGGTGTCTGAAAACCCGGAGAACAAAGAACAATTTGGGTTCAGTGACAGCGCAAAAGTAGTGTTTTCTGTTTTTCAGGGCGGTAATTTAGCAGGAACCATAGAGGTTGGAAAAGTACCTGAAGCCCCGAATCAAACATACATTAAAGCTCCCGACGATGATAAGATATATCTTGCTTATAATTTTCTAAGGAATAATTTCGTGAGGCCATCTCTTGAATCCTGGAGAGACCTTCAAATTTTGTCCATTCCATCAAATGCGGTAAACTCAATTGAATATACTTCCGGTGGCTCTACTTATAAGCTAACCAAAGATTCTACGGGAGGTTTCCTGGTTGACGGTGCGCCTGCGGATTCGACTACTGCATCACAGATACTAAGTGTCCTGCAGGATTTTAACACTCAAAGCTTTAAAGATACTACACTTGGCGCTCAGACACAATTTACCGACAGAGTGCGAGTAAACTGGGGTGAAAACTACACCGACCTTAATTTCCTGAAGCAGGGTGATTCTACAATGGTAAATTATATGCTTAAAATTCCCGGCAATAACGCTGTATTCTATTTTAACGAAGCATTGGCAAAAAATATCTTAAAGACTAAATCCGAGCTTTTAAAAAAGTAAGAATTCCATAATTATTAGGTGAATGTTTTTTTGATTTTTTTTGTTTAATTTTAGTAGGAAGGGAAATTATAATTAAAATATGACGCTAAGTATATTAATAATTGCCAGTTACCTGATCGGGTCTATTCCATTTGCCCTTATAATTGGCAAATTATTCAAAGGAATAGATGTAAGAAACTATGGCAGTGGAAATCTGGGCTCGACCAATGCAATAAGGACCCTGGGATTGCCTTTGGGACTACTTGTGCAGGTTCTGGACATTGCAAAAGGTCTGGTCGTAGTATTGATTGTTTCTACCTTCTTCTATGATGTTTTACCTTTCAAAAATCATACCCCGTTTGAAGATTTAACTCTTGTAAAGATAATGGCAGGTTGTGCAGCTGTATTAGGGCATACATTTTCAGTATTCGCTAATTTCAAAGGCGGAAAGGGAATAAATACCGGCTTGGGAGTGTTTATCTCTCTTGCACCGGTGGATGTGTTACTTACCGTAGGAGTATTCATTTTAATTCTCATATCATCCGGATATGTTTCTCTGGGTTCCATAATGGCTGGTATTTTCCTGCCGATAATTATGTTTGTCAGGGAAAATTTCTTCCACGTGAATACATATGGGTATAATACATTGATATTCTTTGCCATTGCTGTGTCTATTTTTATTATTTACACACACAGGTCTAATATTAAGAGGTTATTGTATGGTGATGAAAACCAGTTTAAAAATCTCTGGCTCATAAGGATCTTTAAAGTGAAGACTCCTCTAACAAAACACTAATAAATTAGCAATGCAGGTTTCCGTATTAGGTGCCGGTGGTTGGGGAACCACCCTGGCTATTCTATTAAATGAAAACGATCACGATGTCACGCTCTGGGAGTTTAACCCGGATTACGCGGAGACGATGAGAAAATTCAGGGAAAATTTCTACTATCTCCCTAAGGTCAAAATCCCTGCCGGTATTAATATAACAAATAACCTGAGCGAAGCCGCTGAAGCCGGTGAATTGCTGGTAATCTCCACCCCCACGCAATTCATAAGGAGTTCACTCAAATCACTAAAGGAATTTGATTTTGGTAATAAGATCATCTTAAATGTTTCCAAAGGTATAGAGATTGATTCTCTTTTGCTGGTAAATGAAATTGTTGAAGATATATTTCCCAAAGCTGATCCAATGAGAATTGCCGCATTATCAGGACCCTCTCACGCTGAGGAGGTCGCAAGGAATGTCCCAACTGCTGTAGTATGCGCGTCAAAAGACATAAGCATAGCAGAGAAAGTACAGAAGGTTTTCTCTAATGAATATTTCAGAGTTTATTCGAGCACTGATGTAGCCGGGGTAGAGACAGGAGGCGCATTAAAGAATGTTATTGCAATAGCAGCAGGGATAGCAGATGGGGCGGGCTTTGGTGATAATACAAAAGCTGCAATAATGACAAGAGGGATCAGCGAAATTATGAGGCTCGGCCTTACGCGGGGTGCCATAAAGGAAACATTTTACGGATTATCCGGTATGGGTGACCTCATTGTGACGTGCGCATCAAAGCATTCGCGGAACAGGTTTGTAGGGGAACAGATAGGTCAGGGAAAGAAACTGGAAGATATTCTCTCGGAAATGAAGATGGTCGCTGAAGGTGTTAGCACCGCTAAGTCTTCGCTGCAGCTGGCAAAAGAAAACAATGTTGAAGTTCCGATAATCGAGAAAGTAAACGAGATACTATTCAAAGGTGTCAGTCCTGTAGAGGCTACAAGGGACTTGATGCTAAGGACTTTGAAGGC
>JAEYVS010000078.1 GCA_023429265.1 Bacteroidota bacterium
TTTTCAGGAAAGACATCGTGTATCAGTATTATATATTTAATTCGTCTGACGAGGTACATTAGGTATCCCATCATCGGAAGGAACGGCGGGTTCGACACTATTAATACAGGAGTTTTACTCCGGGATGTTAAAAGATGAAAAAAAACACGAACAAAGAATGAGACAGAATTAAATATCTGTCCCTTTTTAGAATTTTTATTCATTCGAATGGCACGCAACCGCCTTATTTTTACCGAATGGAATATCTCTCTTTTGGGAGCATCAAGTTTTCCGGCATAGGTTGGCTTAGCAGTTATAACATTTACGCTGACTCCCTTTTCTTCCAGTCCAATTGCGAGCTCAGTCAATAGCTGACCCGTACTTGCAACATCTGGGTAGAAGTATTGGGAAAGTATGCGTATGCTATTATTCTCTTGAGCCAAATTTTAATTTAAATTACGGATGTAAAAATCAGATGTATCTTTGACCATTCTTTCAATGGAATATTCTTTTACGGTCTGCGCTGCATTTTTAATGATATCCTTTCTTAATTTATCATTGGTAATAAGTTTTTCAATGGCATCTGCAGTACTTTGAGGATCTTCAACGGGAGTGATCAAGGCATTGTACTCATTAGTGAGGAAGTTAGAGGCTCCCCCAACATCAGTTGTGATTACCGGAATACCAAGCTCCATTGCTTCAAGGTTAACATAGCCCATACCCTCAAATCTGGAAGTAAGTACGTGTGCATCAAATTTCATCATTTCATTATATATGTCTGCGATATAACCTTTAAATTCAATCTTATTCTCTAATCCATTTTGTCTGACAAAATTCAAAAGATCATTTTTATCTTCACCTTCGCCAACTATTATTAGCTTTGTATTCGGATATCTATCATTTACAATCTTAAATGCTTTTAGCAAAATTATTTGAGCTTTTTGAAAAGTCATACGCCCGATATGTCCTATTATAAAATCACCCTCATCGTTTTTAGTAATATTAGAATTCTTGATCTTACTCCTTAAAGAAGGTATATCCAATCCTAAATAAATTACGTCAATTTTGTCAACGGGAGTATGAAAATATTTTATAATCAGAGCTTTATCGTTTGGTGAAGTTGCTAAAAATTTATGTACAAAAAACTGCTTAATGATCTCATATCTTCGCCTTATAAAATTAAGAGAATCAAGCTGCTCACGTGAATAGAAAATGCCATGCTTTACCTCCAGGACAAAAGGAACTCCCTTTAATCTGCCGACCACACAGGGTAAAATTCCTGAATTTCCGTGTAAAACATCAAAATTACCATTTTTCAATATCTTTCCAATATTCCTCAATCCTTTCAAAGAATAGCTTTGAAGCTTATCATTATTGTATATCACTTCCTTAATACCCTTTTCTCCCAGAATATCCGATAGAGGACCCTTCATAGGAGTTGCTACAGTAACCTCAAAAATATCTTTTGATAAATTACCTGCAAGATCTACTACGTATCTTTCGGTTCCATTTAGAACATTATTACAAACAACCAGTAATATTTTTATTTTTCTTTTTTCCGTGATATTCAATAATTAATTCTTGGATTAAAATCATCACCTGGGCAGGAGTAACCATTTTCATACAATCAATCGTAGGACAGGTCATGCCACCATTACGGGTGCAATACTGCATACTATCTGTAGCCGAGCAAAGAAGCTTATGATAAACAGTTTTATGCATAGCCCCAATTGGATTTGAAAAATCAGGATTTGTAGGTCCAAAAATTCCAACTGAGGGGGTATCCATAGCTCCTGCAATATGTAATGGAGCTGAATCACTTCCTACAAAAACATCGGCCTTATTTATTAACTCTGCTACTTCAAGAAACTTCAATTTAAGGAAATGGTTATTAAATTTCGGTACATCCTTTAATCCTGAATTCTCCAATATATTCTTGAAATTTTGTTTATCCCTATCATCCCCAATAAAGATAAATTCATAATTTTTATGATTCAGCATTTCAATTAAACGACTATAATTATCCCGTCCCCATTCTTTTGCTTTCCACCCGGCTGTTGTATGTATTACTACAAGCGGTTTTTCATTATTTATAGATATATCATCCAAAATATTATTTACAGATTCAATATCTTTTTGAGAGGGTATTAAAACCGGTTTAACTCCATAATTCGCAATCATCTGTTTCCACTGAATATCTGGTATATCCAACCCTCTTCTTAAAACATCTAAATATTTCATAATTAAATGCCCTTTAGTACTTGCCGGCTGGAGATCTACAAACTTATCATAAGCCGCCCCAAATCCATAATTATTTATACCGATTGAATATCCAGCTTTTGAAAAATATGAATATAATGCCGTGGGAATATGTCCTGTCAGGTCTATAATAAGGTCATAATTTGAATTTCGAAGTTTTCTCAGAAAACTAAATTTGCCCGCAATATTTAGCTTTACATGATCGTTATAAGCCGCTGTTTTAACGTCATCAAATACCAAGACTTTGCTAATATCGGGATTATTTTGAGTGAGTTCCAGATTTCTTGATTTAGTCCAAACATCAATTCTGGCATATGGAAGAATACCTGAGAGTAACTTAATGAGCGGGGTATGAAATAAGAAATCGCCTCTAAAATATAATGAGATGATTAAAACTTTTCTGATATTGGAGACATCCAAAGTTTTTCTTCGTTTAATAAAGATACGCTTATTAAATGAAGAAATAATATTTTTAGCAATTCTTTTATAATTCATATACTTAGACAAGGGATAATATATGAATATCCAATTTTCAATAAAATACTAATAATTGTAAATTTATGATGGCAATTAAAAGATTATAATAAACAATCACTTATGAAATCAATATATTTCATGTATGAATTCTCAGAAGAATTCCCGCTTTGTGATTTTGAATGTTTAAGAGGGTCTCTAGCAAATTCGTTCAATGAAGATATTATCGAAGATATATTTCGTGGGTCAAAATAAAATGCCCTATCCTTACAGATCTCTCTTGCATAAAGCATATCCGATGCTATTATAGGTAGGTTACATTGTATGGCTTCGAGAAGTGGAAAACCCATAGTTTCTGTAAGCGAAGGAAAGATTAAAGCATTCATATTTGAATACATAGTGTAAATGGATTCATAAGGAATCTTGCCGGTACGAACAATATATTTACTCGATTTTCCCTCAATTGTAATGAATAATGTAATTTTTATCCCATTATGTTTATTGTACTCTTCTATTGATTGAATAAGTCTATTATTATTTTTGTATTTTTCTGTGCTTGTAGGATAAAATACTTTAAGTCCATCAACTAATATTCTGTCCTTAAGAAACTTACTCAACTCCTCATTATTATTTTTCAGATCACTTACCGGAGACTTAACAATTGCAAAAGGGCACAGATAGTTAAATTTAGTTTCCAAAGCGTGTTTCATCCATTCAGTTTGTACAATGACTCCACTAATGAGTTTTCTCTGCTTTCTCAAATAGTAACTAAGCAGAATTTTCTGTCTGATAAAATGCTTAAATTCCAATTCGCTAAACCTTAAATCGGAAAACGGTATGGGTTGGTGTATTAAAGCAAACTGTTTAATGCCAATATCTTTTAATATGTAATTCTGAAGAGAAAGGTAACAATCAAAACCTGACCGGATGGTATATTCCGGGAGTTCATAATTTTCATAGATCCATCTTGCAATTAGTCCGCTCTTTGGTTTTGGTACAAAATTAATTCTGATATTATCTGTCTCGTATTCGTTCAATTCAGGACGGGCAACCAAAAACTCAATTTTTATATTCCTTTCTTTAAGATAATCATTATTGCTATGCATCTCCTTGATGAATCCTTTAACAAGTGAAAATGCTCCTCGTTTATCAGCTACTGAGGCATTTACCAATAATTTCATTCAATCCTTTAAGTTTTAAGAAATAATCCTGCCGGAATATTAAGCATTATATAAACTAGTAACCAACTGTTTTAACATCAAAAAATACCAAGACTTATTATTATCCGGATTATTTAAACATATCAATATCCTTATTGAAATTAAATCTATTATTTAGGATTGATTTACGTCCGGATTTAAGAAATTCGAGGAGGTTTTTAGTTGATTTGCTCTTTAATTTAAGTATTTTGGGGTGAGATTTACTGTATTTGAGTGAAAACCAGAAAGGCCTCAGTTTTAGTCCGATATATATCATAAAGTAGCGTAAAGCAGACTTTATCCCTTTGTCATGCTTTGCCCAAAAGATTATTCGGCTCCTGAACTCATGATACTCCCTGAATACATTACCTATCTTGCTGGTGGAGGAATGGTGATTATGAATCATTTTTGCTTCAGGAATGATGTATCTCTCCCACCCGGCTAGACTCATTCTGTACTGCCATTCGGTCTCCTCCTCATACAAAAAGAATGCTTCATCAAATGGTTGAGTTTGCTGGAAGACCTCCCTTTTTATCATCATGGCGGCGCCCATAACCCAATCTACTTTAAAAGGAATACCTTTAGCAATATTTTTATTCCAGAATGTCGTAAATCTCTGTTTGGTAACAGGGGCAGTTTGGAAAAGCCAGTTTTCCTGCATTAGCCTGGAATATAACGAAGGAAAAAAGGGATAGTACCTTTCTATTCCTTCCCCTGGTTTAACCAATACGGGACCCGCAACACCCGCACGTGGGGTTGCTTTTAAAAAACTTACGAGTTTATCTATAGAATTATCTTCAACCAGGATGTCCGGATTCATTAGTAAAATATAATCACCTTTAGCTTCATTCATAGCTATATTATTTGCAGCTCCAAATCCAGCATTGACATCAGATCTTATATAATTTACTTCCGGAAGGTCATTGATAATATTATCTATATCCCTCTCACTGGAATTATT